>CAMWMM010000265.1 GCA_947175285.1 uncultured Lachnospiraceae bacterium | reverse complement strand
CCACTTCATCATGAAACCCCGTATAAAATGGCTCCTGCACCACCTAGCAATCAAGACCCGCAAGCCGGAGCGCATCCGCTCATGCCGGAGCTTCCGCAACAATAGTGCCTAACCCGTGCCACGGCTTTTCTCTTACTGAAAACATTGATTCTACATTTGCTGCCATAAAATCATCTCCTTTTCATTTGATTGCTGTACTCTTTCCCATTTCCCGTGAAAAGAGAAGGGAGCCTTCCATGCGGAAAACTCCCTGTTTTAGATTTCTTCATTTGCACAGTCCAAGAGACTGCCTGCCTGAAATGCTTTTGTCACCATAACTAACGCCGTCAGCACAATCAACACAATATCAAACACTTTTTCTTTAGACAATAAAATTCACCCCACTTTCTTTTCATTCTATAACAAGAATATATCGTTGAAGCGGTGCATGATACGGCATGTACCCTTATTCGTTTTACTTTCCCGATTTCGTCTGCCATATTTATAACACAGGATATCGGAATCATAGCTCTTATGGATATAACTGTGTAAACATTTTCCATCAGACCATTGCCTTATACTCCGGCATGGGAATATTTAAATCAATACAGGGCTTATAATTATTAGCATTCCATAAGCAAATCAAGCATTGCCAGTTACTATCACCCAAAAGACCCGGTAATGGCTTAGATTGTAATTGTTTTCTCAAATCACTTAATTCTTCTTTTGTTAATATTTCCATATTTTTACCATGATTAATATATTTATTATCTTTAAATAATAAGCAGGCTCCGTTTTTCCAAGATTTAAAATCTGTTTCACTTCTAAATACATGAAAGTGAGGCTCATCTATGCTTTCATCAACTCCTACAGCTATAATCAGATTTCCTTTACTATACAATCTGCTTTTCATTTCATAATAATAGGAATAATCTAATGGATCATAAGTACCTTTTTCCGGAAATCCTTTAGCCTGCCTGAGCTCCTCTAAATTGTTTTCAATACATTCAATTTTTATCTGTAATTCTTTATCATCCATATTTTTTCTCCCCTTTTTCAAAAGTAGGAATAAATCATTACTTCTTTTGCACCTCTCCTGACAGCTGCTTTAGAAGCCATTCGTATGATTGGTAACCGTTCAGCTTACATTGCGGACAGGGATTTATCGGTGTCTCAACCGTACCTAATTTATATGGACATTTGTGACATGATTTCCTTCTTACTTCATTTAGCTTCATGTCATCCTCCTTCTTAACCTTGATCGTCTGCAGTAAGATAAATCCGCCACTTCACAAATGTTCATCTGTTAAAGTGACGGATTTCTGTTTTATTATACCCTGCCCTATTCCCGTACAAACGGCATAGTTTCATCACCATCAATATAAATCGTGTCATCCCCTAATGGAGAATCTTTTGCAGGAATATATGTAAGAAAATGTGTTTCATATTCTGCACCATCTGGGCTGGATATATCAAAAATAAGCGTATTCACTATCAAACTTTTTGGTCTTGCCCATTCATCTTGAAGTATCGTATTTCCACGCCATATCTCATTTATTGAAAAGCAATATCCATCCCACTCCCCTATCTCCAGCAGATAATAAAAATTAGTCTCTCTCTCATCTGCCTCAAATGAGCCATCATATGCATATGTTCCTGCAAAATCTGAAATGTCAATCTCCGATGTTTCAGAACCATCATCATATTCTATGAAGCATTGTCCATCATAGTCGCATATAACATAAGCATCACTCTCAGCATAATACTCGAGCACAAGGGTTTCATTACTATTATATATTCCATATATGCCATCTCCATAATCTTCTAAATAACTGCCCATCTCCTCTCCCAAAAACCAATAGTCTTCCAGATACCACTGATCCATTGACTCTTGAACTATTGTAGGACCAGTAGCCATTATCATCGAATCCATAATCATATCACCACTAGCTGGATTAACACAAAAAGATCCATACCATTCATCATCACCCCAATACATTTCATAGTTAAGATATATACCGCTTCCATCTTCGGCATTCGTAGTTTCATTCATAAGCTCTATTCTAAAATTATGTTGGAGTGGGTGCCTGCTAAACCATTCCATTATGATTTCTCTGGCAGCTCCGTCATATTGCGCGACATCCATCATGCTATCCTCAATGTCCTCGCCTTGTATAGAAACCAAATCTTCTGAATGTTCAACAAGCAAATCTTCATTAGCATCATCAAGAGAATCTTCATAAAAATCAGCGTTCAAACTATTATCCAAATCATCGTCCAACTCATCATAATAATCAACATAAGAATCTATGACGTGTTTGGCTACCAAACGTCCTGTCAGCTGTAAAATGACTATTATCGCTATTTCGGCTGCAATTAAAAACCAAAGTCCTTTTCTGCTACGCTTTTTCTCCGGATTGTTGATTACATCCTGATAAAACCACTCGTTAAATTTAAAGCCATTAACAATACTTAATACCAAACCTCCAATTCCCAACAACAAACCCAAAACCGACGTAATCCCCATCAATATCATGTTAAAGTTCATAACATTGAGTTTACTTATGAGGGATACAATAAAATAGGCTAGCAACCATGGAAGAAAAGTTTTACAAAATATATTAGTGCATCCATTGTATAGCTGCACCCATCCATTCAGGAAAAAAGCCGCCCAGTTAAACTTTGCCTTTTGCCCATGAGCAATCCTCTCAAACTGTTCACGATAATAAGGCTTTATATTGTCACCATAGCCTGTTATACCAGAAATTGTTCTGTTATCCAGTGTTTGCTGCACAGCATTATTCGGTTTCTTTGCCGTTTCAGGATTTTCTATTACTGTTGAAACGTCATTCCTTTCTGTTCCATATTCTTTTAAGAAATACTCCATCGTTGCCTGCAGAATTGGAACAGCCTTCACCTTGCAGACATACTTTGCGGGCCATAATGACTTTATTGCTGTACTGAAAAAATATACCATTTGACCCGAATCAGGGTTTACGTGGTCGGGGCTTATATGTATTTCCACAAAACAGCTTTTTCTGCGTCCGAATTCAGTGCCAATTCTTGTTCCCATCAATGAATTTTGAACAGCTGCAACGGCCATGCCACGGACACCATAACCCACCATTTTAATATAATTCCATTCATTGAAATATGGAGACAAATAGCTTAAATTTCTATTTAAAAACAGAATTAATTCTTCCTCATTAATACTTCCGTTGGTTTTAAATTCACCCCTGTTAACACGTAAGCTTAAAACCGTATCAATCAAAAGTGCTATAGGATACACAAAAATAAGAAACAAAAAGAGTCCCACAAAAATGATTTCCAAAGTCGGCACCTGTATAAATAAAATTAATAAGCATATTGCCGGAACACCGAAACATATCCAAAGAAATTTTTGCGGTACTTTACTGCTTAACAATTCCTCTGCCGACTGAAATTCTGTAGTTTCTTTTACATGTTTATTTACAAACTCTTTAAAATTTTCATCAGCCTCTGAACCCCTTACTTGTTCAATATTCTGTTCATTCATTACCGCACCACTTTGATGCAATTCCTCTGATAATGCACTATCTTCCTGCTTCTGCGTAATATGGGATGGAACCGAAATCTCCTTATTCACATCTCCACTCGGCACTTTTGCACCACATTTCTGACAAAAACTTGCCCCTTCTATTAATTGACTGCCACATTGATTACAAAACATGATTTTATACTCCTCCATTTCTTAAAACAGACATTATGTTCCATTTTATCGTAAACCAATTCATCTGCTCTGCTTATTCATACGCTTCAAAGCTGTCAATATGAAATGTAATTCTTACTGTCCCTCTCATCAGATCCTCTGCACTATGAAAACCATTTGAACCAGTCATCTCTATATTTGTAAATATTCCATTGGCATATACGGGAATATCATAAGCCGTTTTATACCATGAATTAATAGTATGAAAATACTCTTCTTTAATAGCTCCATCTTGATAGGGGTCTATAGCTTCCGCATCATAATCTAATATAAAAGTTATAAAATACCCATCTACCGGATTAATTCGGTAGAAATAGGCTTCATCCGTAACTTCTACATTCCAATCTGCATTCTCTAGATTACCATAGCTATAATCAGCTCCAACTACTAATTTTGCTTTACCATCTCCGTAATACTCACTTCCGCTCCCATACGCCGTTTCAGAAGAATTTATAGATTTAATCACCTGATTAAAAAACTCCTCCTGATTCTCCGGAAGTATACTGTTGTCAATCAGCTTCTCCGCATAGACCACGGGCACTTGATTGTCAATGCTTCCATCTGAAAATACCATTTCAACAATATCACTGTATTCGCCATATACTGTAACCATATCACCCTGCAAAGCATTTGAACTCAAAGATTTTCCCCTATCATCAATTACAATCCAACTATTTCCTGCATCATTTCTACAGATATATACTCTTTCTTCTGAAACACTGTCTACTATATACCTTTCAAAATAACAAGGACTATGGACACTTGGATTACGCAAAAAGTCTTTTACCGATACTGCGTTTTCAATATAATATGATCTATCAAACTGTGAAGTTTTCCCGTGTTGCAATCCTGCGGGGGCATCGTACCCTACTCCGATTATGAGACAAATAAAGACTGTCACCACCAAAACAATTGGTGCCGCCTTTCGATGCTTTTCTGCTGACATTAAAGCATGAAAATCTTTTACATCGTCATACTCCAAAAAAGGATTGAAAAACTTATTTATGTAGCTGCAAACTGCAATAGCTTCCAACATAATTTCACGCTTGGCTTCTGCACCATCGCACACCAAATATGTTTTGCCTTCTTCCCTGAATTCCGTATAATAAACTGCATATTTCCCTATAATCGCACATTGACCATTAGAAGTACATTCCACCCCTTTAAGATAGGGATACCTAAACTTTCCACGAAGCATCTCAACTATTGTTTGAGCCGACATCCCTTCCGGCAACAACAGTTCCAAAGATTTTCTTTTATAAATGCGGCGCGTAATATAAACTGCTCCCCATCTGCTATAAGCCCAATATCCACCTGCTACAACAATTAGCAATAAAACAACAGATGAAAAAATCATCCTGATAAGGAAAAGAATTCCCAAAATAATTAGAAAAGTAATGCCAACTAAACAAACCTTATTTACAATAGACTTTTCCATAAAATCGTTATATTGTTTTCCTAAACCGATTCTGTCAAAAAAAGCCGTAAATTTGGAATTGACTTTTTGGGTGTCAGGCAATTTTATTTTAGAAAGCACATCGGACTCTGTTCCTCTTTCTTCTGTAGATACATCTTCCTTATGAGATGCCATATCCTGATTAATAACTTTCGCTCCACATTTGTGACAAAATTTTGCTTCCTCAGACAATTGACTACCACATTTATAGCAAAACATAATTTTAATTCCTCCTGTCTTAAATCTACTATTTCTATGCAAAACTCCAGAAAATATAATATAAAAAGCCTTGCGGCTTTAGCTCTACTGCCAATAGGCATTTCCCGTAAAACAATTCATATTATATTTTAATTTGTCCATACGCTTTTTATGGCTCATTTGCCTATACAATCCATTTTATCATAGCTCATTCGCCTATACAATAATAATATCAATTTTTTGAATGAGGTGAATAGAATGGATTATGTTTTATTAGGGCAGAAAATCCGTGCTGCACGCATATCAGCCGGATTATCACAGGAACAATTAGCTGAAATGGTGGGGCTTACCAGCCAGCATATATCCCATACAGAAGTTGCTTCTACCAAGGTCAGTCTCCCTTCCCTCATAAAAATCGCCAATGCCCTGCATACCAGTGTTGACAGGCTGCTCTCTGACAGCATCCATGACTCTAAAGCCTATCTGATGGATGATGTTGAAATGATCTTTTCTGACTGTGACCCTGATGAAATATATGTCATGCTGGAAGCCGCAAACGCTGTTAAAAAGTCGCTGCGTGTCCGCAAATTAAAGCGCATTGATTGAATGGTTACTATAGCTATATCCATTCAAAATCACCCTCTTGCAGCCACAATACATTGTCATCCATAAGCGGAAGTTGCACATCGCTAATCAGCGTCCCGAAAAAATTGACTAATACTCCTCGCTGTACTCTTGCCGGATCACTGCCGCTGTCATCATCCCCTGCGACCTCATACTGATATTTTCCCTTTGGAACGGTATTCCGGTCTATACGCATATCGCTGAACTCACATTCAATTCCGCATACCCTTACTTCAGTACATTTCTCCTTGCTGTAATCTAATTGCATAATCATACCCCTTCTTCCTCTCTGCTCATATCTTTTTCCACTCTCATCAATCATTATTGTGCGACTTCTCTTGTCTATCCCTCCAGCCATATGCAATATCTTCCTGTCTCTCTCGCTGAAGCTATCCGAAGTTTCCACAGGTGCATCCGATGGGAATATTCCCTGTGCGTTTATGAATGCGACTATAAAAGCATCCAGTTCTTCATAAAATACTTTCCTGTAAAAATCAAACTCCATCTGAATCTCGATTTTCTGCGCTTTTGTGCAATAGATTCCCAATTTCTGACGCTTCCCTTTTGTACGGTAATAAGTCCTGTCACCTGCAGCTGTCAGCACCTTATAGATGCACTGCTTTAACAGTTTCTTTTCATACTTCCCGTTATAAGGGAACAAAACATACTCATACTTCTCGCTCTGCAACTCATCAAGCGATTGTATCCCGTTCTTTTCCAACATCTTCTGCAGCATCTTTTCTGCCGTATCCTTTTCACCGCCTACTCCGCGCTCCGCCAATGCCTGTAATTTTCTCATCCTCTGCATGGTCTTATCATCCATATATTTTTCTCCCTTCTCATTCCATAACAAGAAAATCCCCATGCCAGTAACGGCACAGGGACTATCTTAATTCTTCTGCTTATCTTCATATAATATTTGATTTCTTCCTCATCAAACCTTTTATTTTAACAATATTTCCAATCTGATATTTAT
>CAMWMM010000264.1 GCA_947175285.1 uncultured Lachnospiraceae bacterium | reverse complement strand
CTGCTACAAAACGTAAGCCGCCGCCGCTGATATCTGCAATTACGCTTCTTTGCAAAGGCAGCTCCGGAACCAGTATATCCGACTGCGACATTGCGGTATCCATTTCAATCGCGCGTGCTTCCTCTCTTTCAAGCGGTCTTGACTTCATTTCCAGTGCACAGCTAAAACGGTAATACTCCCGTCTTTGATGCTTTCTTAAATTACTGGTAAGCTCCATCTGAATTACAAACAAATTGTCCGTCTTATATCTGTCAACTATCCTTGCATAGCATTGATACAAACCGCCTTTTGTCAGAAAATATAAATCATACTCGTCACCCATCGGCAGCAAAATCAGTTTTGTCTTTTCCATCGGCATGGAAATTTCTATTCTGTCATCCGAAAGAATATCAATTAACTGACTTTTGTATACTTTTCGTATACTGCCTTCATCCTCTTTTAATTTTCTGACTTTCCGCAACTCTATTTGATTCCCCGGCTCAATAAATTTTGAAAGTATAATTTCCATAGTTTATTCCCCCTATGTCTGATTCGCTTATCTTTTTGATATAATATGCGAGAAAAAAGCTGCCATGCCTCGTTTCGTTAAAGTTTTATTTAATTCCTTATTCATCAGCTTGGCTGCCAACATTTCATAGGCCTGCGCAGACTTGCTGTCCGGATTCTGAATGGAAACCGGCATCTGCTGCATAACCGCTTTCGCAAGCTGCGCATCCTGTGGTATCATGCCAAGATACGTAATCGGTATTTTCAAATATCTCGCAACAACCGTGTCCAATTTTTCATAAAGGCTCCTGCCCTCCTGCCCATTCTCAACTTTGTTGGCAATCACCTTGATATGGGAAACCTCTTTGGAATATCTCGGATGTCTGTTAAGCGCTTTTAAAAGTGAATAAGAATCCGTAATCGACGTTGGTTCCGGCGTCGTCACGAGCAGGATTTCCCCACTTGCCACCAGAAACTCCAAAACTGCATCGGCAATACCCGCACCGGTATCTACAATAATGATATCGGCCATTTCATCCAATTCAGACAGATTCTTAATGATATAGCTTAAATGATCTATGCTCAGATTAGACATTCCTGCAATACCGGATCCTCCGGATATAAAACCTACATCCATAGGTCCCCACGTAATAATTTCCTTAATATTTTTTCCCTGGTAAATTAAATCACATAAGTTATGTTTTGGAACCGCACCAAACATGACTTCTATATTGGCAAGACCAAAATCTGCATCCAATATAATTACCCGTTGTCCCATTTTCTTGAACTGAACCGCCAGATTAATTGCCGTATTTGATTTTCCAACGCCGCCCTTTCCACTTGTGACGGTGATGACTCTTGCCAATGGTCGTTGAGGCTGGCTGCTTGCTTTTATTATATTTCTCAGTTGTTCAGCCTGGTCCATTTTTTCCTCCTAGTTCTTTCCACCAAGTAATCTTTTGACCGTCTTTTGTGGGTTAAAGTTTTCGATATCATCCGGCACATTCTGCCCGTGCGTTACATAAGAAAGCGACGCTCCGGTATAGAGTTTCAAATTCAGCAGATTTCCCAAAGTTGTCGTTTCATCCAGCTTTGTAAAAATTAACTTATAATCCACCATCTCTTTATATGCATCTGCAATGCTGATTAAATCCTTATATTTCGTTGTTGCGCTGAGTACCAGGAACACTTCTTTCTCAACCTTGTCGTCAACGGAGTGAATAAACTTACTCATGGCTTCTTTCTGTGCCGTATTGTTATAAGCATGTCCCGCCGTATCTACCAGAATATAGTCGTAGTCCTTAAAATCGGTAAGCGCCTGCTCTACCTCTTCTATTGCGTATACAATCCTGAACGGTACCTCCAGAATATTGGCATACGTTCTTAACTGTTCCGCTGCAGCAATACGATATGTATCAGCCGTCAGCAACGCAACTTTTTTCTTATCATCTACCTGAAATCTGGATGCTATCTTAGCTATCGTTGTTGTTTTACCAACCCCCGTAGGTCCTACAAAGAAAATCATTTTTACACCTTTTTCGGATGGTGTAATGCCTGCCGGTTTACCGAATTTCAAAATCATTTTCTGATAAGTATTGGCAAGCGCAAAATCAAAGGGACTGTTTGGTTTGTTTACTTTTTCAATTTCTTCTATAATCTGCCCTGCGTATACCTCGTCTACCTCATTTTCCAGCATTGTCTTATAAAGAAGCTTCATAAACGTATCCGTTTCACTGACTTCTTCTTTTTTTACTTCTTCCTTTTTCTCTTCTTCCGGTTTTTGAAGCTGCTGTTCTAATAAAGACTGTAAACTGTCAAGCCGTTCTTCAATGGCGTTATTTTCCTTTTTACCGTTTATCTCCTCCGCCGGTGTCAAAAGTCCCATAGAAGTTCTTGATTCCACCTGTTGTGCGGCCTGCGCATTATTAATACTGGAAACAACGACATCATTAATAGCGGATACCGCGGCTTTCATGTCCACAGGAACCGGTTCTTCACGATTTGCGTTTTCCTCTTCTAAAGCAACTGTCACTTCTATCATCTGCGGTTTTAGGAAAGCAAGAAAACCTTTGGGCTTTACATTTTTTACGTTCATGACAACAACATTCGCGCCAAGTTCCTTTTTCGCAGTTTCAATTGCAGCTTCTTCTGTTTTTCCGACAAATTTCTTAATTATCATTATGCAGTCACCATCCCAACAGACTGTAATTCAATATTGGATTCCACTTCATTATAAGATACTACAACTAAATCCTTGAAGTAATCCTCCGTTAATTTCTTAAAATAAGTTCTGACAATCGGTGAAGTAATCACAATCGGTATTTTACCCAAATCTTCCAGTTTCTTCGTCTCTGCGCCAACGGAATCCATAATAGCCTTGGTTTTTGCCGGATCAAGTGTTAGATATGCTCCCTGTTCCGTCTGTTTCACGCTTCCCATAATCTCCTGCTCAAGTTTCGGGTCAAGCGTTACCACACTTGTCGTCTCATTTGCCGGGAAGAATTTATTGGAAATCGCACGCTTCAAACTCTGTCTGACATATTCCGTTAAAATATCCGTATCTCTCGTTGTAGAAGCATAGTCGGCAAGCGTCTCAAATATTGTAAGCAAATCTCTAATGGAAATACCCTCTCCCAAAAGATTCTGCAATACTTTCTGTACCTCACCAAGCCCCAATAACTTCGGCACAAGTTCTTCCACCAGAGACGGATTTGTCTCTTTCAAATTATCAACAAGACCCTGTACATCCTGTCTGGTAAGCAGTTCTGCTATGTACTGCCTGATAATCTCCGTCAAATGCGTTGCAATGATAGACGGCGGATCAACAACCGTATAACCCATACTCTCCGCACGTTCTCTCTGACCCTCCGTAATCCAGATAGCCGGAAGATGGAACGAAGGTTCAAAAGTAGGAATACCGGTAATCTCTTCTTCTACATAACCCGGATTCATTGCCATATAGTGGTCGAATAAAATTTCGCCCTCACTGACCTGAACACCTTTTATCTTAATAATATACTGATTCGGGTTCAACTGAATATTATCACGCAGACGGATAATCGGTACAACCGTACCAAGCTCTAACGCAATCTGTCTACGAATCATAACAACACGATCCAAAAGATCACCGCCCTGGTTAACATCGGCAAGCGGTATAATACCATAACCGAATTCCAGTTCAATCGGGTCAACCTGCAAAAGTGAAGTAACATTTTCCGGCTGTCTGATTTCCTCCGCCGCTGCTTCCTCGACATCCACTTCCCTCTCGATTTCAGCAGTCTCAATCGTACCTGCAATCACTCTTCCAACTACGATAAAGCAAAGTCCGATACCAATAAAGATAATCGGATTAAGCGGTGTTACAATACCAAGCATTGCCAATACCGCACCTACCAGATACAATACTTTCGGCACTCCGAAGAGCTGTCCGATCAGTACCGTACCGAAATCTGCATCTTTAGAGCCTTTGGTAACGAGAATACCTGTAGAAAGTGAAATAAGCAGCGAAGGAATCTGGCTTACCAGACCGTCGCCGATTGTTAAAATCGTAAATTTATTCAGGGCATCTCCGATTTCCATTCCCTGACGCAGCACACCCATAGCGATACCGCCAATCATATTGACTGCCGTAATAATAAGACCTGCCGTAGCATCTCCTTTAACGTACTTAACAGCACCGTCCATAGACCCGAAGAAGCTGGACTCCTCCTGAATCTTTTCACGCCGCTGTTTTGCTTCTGCATCTGTAATGGCTCCGGTGTTCAAATCCGCATCAATTGCCATCTGTTTACCAGGCATGGCGTCCAAAGTAAATCTTGCCGTTACTTCAGCAACACGCTCGGAACCTTTGTTGATAATCATAAACTGTACTATAATCAAAATAATGAAAACGATACATCCTACAATCAGGTCTCCGCCGCCTACATACTGCCCGAATGTCTCCACAACATTTCCCGGGTCCCCGGTTGTTAAAATAAGCCTGGTAGAGGATACGTTAAGTGCGATTCTAAATATCGTGGTAAACAAAAGAATCGTTGGGAAATAGGACATATTCAATACTTCATTAGCAAACATACAGCCAAACATAATGGTAAAAGCTACTGCCATATTACAGGCCAACAGTACATCCAGTAAGCCTGACTTAATCGGAATAATCAACATAACAAACGCAGCAAGTACATACGCAGCAACGCCGATATCCGCTTTCTTCAAATTTCCCATGATATCCTCCTTTCTTTTTAAACTTTACCTTGTAAGTGATAAACGAACGCAAGCACTTCCGCCACTGCCTGATACAACTCCGGCGGTACAACGCTTCCGATATCTACATTTGCATACAACATTCTGGCAAGAGGTTTATTCTCTACGATTTCGATATGGTTTTCCTTTGCCGTATCTTTAATCTTCTGTGCCAGATAATCTGCACCTTTTGCTACCACATAAGGCGCATCAAAAACCTCAGGGTCATACTTTATGGCTACCGCATAATGCGTCGGGTTTGTGATAACCACGTCCGCCTCCGGCAGCTGCTGCATCATACGTCTTCTGGACGCCTCCTGCATACGCTGCCGCTGTTTAGCTTTAATCTGCGGATCACCTTCCTGATTTTTATATTCATCCTTGACTTCCTGCTTTGTCATCTTCATGTCGTTTTTAAACTTTACTTTCTGGTAAATCCAGTCTGCAATCGCAACCAAAGCATAAAAAATGGAAATTCTAAAACCAAGACCGATAATCAGATTTCCTATCTGGGCTATCGCCTGATTTAAGGACAAATCATACAACAGAAAAATACTTGGCGCATTCTTTTTTAAATAAGAATAAACCGCATATACAATAAGCCCTATCTTAGCAATCGATTTAAGCAGTTCTACTAAAGAATTGAGCGATATAATCCTTTTAAAGCCGTTAATCGGATTCAGCTTACTGAACTTCGGCTGCAGCGGCTTCGCTGTCGGCTTCCATTTTACCTGTACAACATCCGTGATAAAAGCAACAAGAAAGCCTAATATCAGAATCGGTCCAATCATCAGAAGAAGCTGCATCATAACTCTGATAAAAACAGCCCTGAACGTGCTATTCTGCAAATATCCGTCATACAGTTTTATATATTCCGGTATCTGCGTATAAATATTTTGAAAGACTCCTACAAAGGATTTCCCCAAAAAGCCCGTCCAAAACTTTAACACAAGGAAAAGCATAAGCAACTCAACTGCATTGGTTATCTCCTTGCTTTTGGCAACCTGTCCCTCTTTTCTGGCATCATCCAGCTTTTTGGAGGTAGGTTCTTCCGTTTTTTCACCGCCTGGTCCTTCTTTGGCAAAAAACTGGAGATTATATTCTAACAACATGTCATATCATCCCCTCTACAAATGCCTTAATCATCGTTTTCATCTCACGGAAAAGAAAATCTGCGGCATCCGGCAGCATCCGGACTGTCAAAAACATAATGGAAAGTCCTACAAGTACTTTCATCTGCATACCTACTGCAAACATATTCATCTGCGGAGATACTTTTGCAAGTACGCCAAGCGTACAGTTCAGTATCAATATCACACAGAAAATCGGCAGACAGATTCGGAAACCAATAATAATATAATCGCTCATAAAACGTATCATAGAGCCCAGCAGGGAATCAATCTGCAAAACCGCCCCGCCTATCGGTATTAAAGTAAAGGTATCAATCAGTGCCTGCAGCAGATACTGATATAAACCTGAAATAATCAACATTAAAGTAAACAAATACTGATAGAATACGCCACTGAACGTAGCGCTTTCCCTTGTCAAAGGATCCATTAACGATACCATGGAAAGACCGACTTCCATATCTGCAACACTACCGGCAAATGCGGTAACTGTCATACAAATCTGCGCTCCCCACCCGATTAATAGACCTGTCACTGCTTCTTTCATTACAATAATTGCATATCCGAGTAAAGAACTGTAAACTACTTCATTATGGTCAACATACACAAACAACAGATAAGAAAGTAAAACACAAAAACCGATTTTAACCCTGCGCGGCGTATTACTCATAGCAAAAAAGGGCGCGACATAAACAAAAAAGCTTACACGCACCAGAATCAGCAAAAAATATTCCAAATCTGCATAAGAAAAAGAAATATCTATCATACTAATCCTCCGCGGTGTCTGTTATTACCTGATATACAAACTAAACCCCGCCCATAGATTTTCCATATATCCTACCATATTATTAAGCATCCAATGACCTAATATTATTAAAGTCAGGAAAATTGCCAAAATTTTAGGTACAAAAGTAAGGGTCTGCTCCTGAATCGATGTTACGGTCTGAAATATACTGACAATAAGACCTACACACAAAGAAACCAAAAGCACCGGCGCGGCACATTTGATAATCGTAAACAAGGCGTTTGATGCAATCGCGGTCACGTCATCTATCGTCATACAATCACCCCTTTTGTTGTTTCACCTGCTTCTACATCATTCCACCGGCTGGTCCGTCAGTAGAATGTTCTCACTAACTCCCCGATAATCAGATACCATCCATCC
>CAMWMM010000263.1 GCA_947175285.1 uncultured Lachnospiraceae bacterium | reverse complement strand
GATAAAACTTTCCGTCTTCCTCTATCATATTCTCATCTGCAAACAGATAGTCCTGCTTACGAAGAAAAACGCGGAACTGCTGTATATCGGATTGGGGCTGTAAAATCAGTTCCCGGAAAGAAGCTGTCTTGTCCGGATTCTCTTCCAAAATACGCCGCATCAGCTTTCCGCCCATTCCGGCACAAATCATGGAATCCGCCTCTCCTATCCGATATTCCCGAAGTCCGTCTGAAAGTCTTGTCTCTATGTATGCCTCCAACCCGCAAGCCGCAATATGTTCTCCCGCCTGCCCCAAAGGCCCTGCTTTCGCATCCATGGCAATCGCACGGGGACAGATACCCTGTTTTACAAGATATATCGGCACAAAACCATGGTCACAGCCTACGTCGCAGACTCTGCTGCCTGCCGATACCAAAGAAGCAACAGCTTTTAACCTGTCGGAAAGGACTATCATTTCTTTCATCAATCCAGATAATCCTTTAACTTACGGCTTCTGCTCGGATGACGCAGTTTTCTCAATGCCTTGGCTTCAATCTGTCTGATACGCTCACGGGTGACATTAAATTCCCTGCCGACCTCTTCAAGTGTTCTGGCACGTCCGTCATCCAATCCAAAGCGGAGACGCAGCACTTTCTGCTCTCTTTCCGTCAATGTTCCAAGCACTTCCACAAGCTGCTCTTTTAACAGGGTAAAAGCCGCAGCATCCGCCGGAACCGGCACATTATCATCCTGAATAAAATCTCCGAGATGACTGTCCTCTTCCTCGCCAATCGGAGTCTCTAAAGAAACCGGCTCCTGCGAAATCTTCAAAATCTCTCTGACTCTTTCCACCGGCATATTCATTTCCTCGGCAATTTCCTCCGGGGTAGGTTCTCTTCCCAATTCTTGTAATAACTGTCTGCTGACACGAATCAATTTATTGATTGTTTCTACCATATGCACCGGAATACGGATGGTTCTCGCCTGATCGGCAATCGCTCTTGTAATTGCCTGACGAATCCACCATGTTGCATAAGTAGAAAACTTATAACCTTTTCGGTAATCAAATTTTTCCACAGCTTTAATCAGACCCAGGTTTCCTTCCTGAATCAAATCAAGAAAAAGCATACCGCGTCCGACATATCTTTTTGCAATACTGACAACCAGACGCAAGTTTGCTTCCGCAAGACGCTTTTTCGCATCTTCATCTCCCATTTCCATCTTCTTGGCAAGTTCAATTTCTTCTTCTGCACTTAAAAGCGGCACTTTACCAATCTCTTTTAAATACATTCTGACCGGGTCTTCAATGCTGACGCCATCCGGCACGGATAAATCGATGTTCTCCACATCAACGTCGTCTTCCTCTGTCAAAATGATTTCTTCGTCATCATCATCGTCCCCCTCTGTAATCCGAAGGACATCCACACCATTTTGTTCCAATGTTTCCAGAATTTTGTCAAACTGTTCCTCTTCCAATGATAAATCATGGAAAAAGTCGCTGATTTCCTGATATTCCAAAACATTTTTTTTCTTCTTAGCAATAGTTAAGAGTTCTTTTAACCGCTCTTCAAACTTTGCCTGTACATTTTCTTCCATTACTTCGCCCATCCTTCCTTTTTCTGGGTTAAACAATTTTATTTTTTCCTTTAACGCAGGGAAATATGCGTTTTTCTAAGTTCTTCCAGTGCTTTTTTGCCGGAAACTACCTGATTCAGTGCGTTCATATCCGCTCCCAGTCTGCTCGAATAGTATTCAAAACTGTTACGCTTGACCGTAAGCACAATATCATGAAATGCTTTTTCCCTCTCTGCGTCTGTCGTTACTTCCTGTAACTTCGTATTGAACAGGGATGCCACTTCTCTTTGTTCTTCCTCATCCTGAAACATACTGATAACCGCTGCCGGATTAAAATTCCCCTGTTCTAAATCTTCAAACAATTTACCGGCCACTTGCTGATAAAGTGTCTCTGTAAAGTCTTCCACCTGAATATACTTTTTAATCTTTGGGTATAATTCCGGCTCCTCCGTTATCCAAGTAAGCAGCAGTCTCTGTGACTTCTTTGTATTCTCCTGCGGTGTGCTTTTAGATGATACCGTAGGTTTCGGTCTTTCCACCGGTTTGACAAATCCCGTCTTCGCGGCGTAGGAAACGACCAGTTTCCGTAAATTTTCATAGCCGATATGATACTTTCCGGCTACGGACTCTATATAATTCTCCCGCTCCACCTCTTCTTCAAAATTACACAGCTTCTTCGCTATCTCTCTGTAAAATCCTGTTTTGGAGTCCGGGTCGTTTAAATCATAATCTCTTTCCAAAATGCGCAGTTCAAACAAAAAGCTGTTTTCCGCTTTATCCATTCTTTCCTGAAAAGCATCCGCGCCGTTTGCTTTAATAAATTCATCCGGGTCTTTTGCCGGCTCCATATTAATGACCCTGCCCCTAAGTCCGCTCTCCCGCAGGATATTGATTGCCCGAAGCGCGGCATTCACGCCTGCACCGTCACTGTCATAGGCAAGCAGTACATCATTCGTATACCGCCGTAACAAATTAGCCTGTCCCACCGTAAAGGCAGTTCCAAGAGAGGCAACTGCCTGCGTAAATCCCGCCTGATGCATCGCTATGACATCCATATAGCCTTCGCATAAAATAATATTATTTTTACGCGATGTCCTTGCAAAATTCAACCCATATAAATTCCGGCTTTTATCAAAAATCATCGTTTCCGGGGAATTGAGATATTTCGGTTTTCCGTCTCCCATTACCCTGCCGCCGAATCCAATCACTCTATGATTAATATCCTGAATCGGAAACATCACACGATTCCAGAATTTATCGTGCATACCGTATCTTTCATCAAAACTTGCCAATCCCGCCTCTTTAATAAGCTCGTCCGCATATCCTTTGGAATGCAGATAACTTACCAATTCATTATTTGACACGCTGGCAAAACCAAGCCCGAACTTTTTCATCGTCTCTTCGCTTAACGCTCTGCCCGACAGATATTGATGCCCTATGACGCCTTTCGGAGAACGCAGTAAATAATAAAAATATTTCGCCGCCTCCTTATTGACCTCCAGTAATTTTGCCTTTCTGCCCTCTCTTTTTTTTACTTCTTCGGAATACTCCATTTCAGGCAGCGCAACACCAACTCTGTCCGCCAGTTCCTTAATGGCTTCAGGAAAAGAGCAATTCTCATATGCCATCAAAAAAGTAAAGACATTTCCGCCCGCACCGCATCCGAAACAATAGTACATCTGCTTGTCCCTCGACACCGAAAAAGACGGTGACTTCTCATTGTGAAAAGGGCACAGTCCAAAATAGCTGCTGCCTTTCTTCTGCATACGGACATAGCCGGAAATTACGTCTACAATATCATTTTTTGCCCTTACTTCCTCTACCAGTTCATCCGGATAATACATAACTCCACCTACCCGTGCCACGTTTTAGGAATATATATTTCCTGATAAGTGGCAATCGCAAATCTGTCTGTCATGGAACCGATGAAATCACATACTACTTTCTCCACCGGCTCCCCGGTATCCAATATCTTTAGCATGAACGCCGGAAGATTGTCTATATGGTTTAAAAAATAATCATATAATGTTTCGATTAATTCCTCCGCCTTGCCCTCTTCACTCTTGGCAACCGGATTCTGGTATACATTTTTAAACATGAATTCCCTGAGCTTACGCATAGCTTCCGCCGCATCCGGAGACATTCGGATATCATTTTTTCCCCGGCTCGTTGTCACAATATCATGAATAAAAAAGTCCAGTCTCTGTCCGCAGCTAAATCCTATGACTTCTCCGATTTCTTTCGGTACATCCGATTCTTTCAGAATGCCGCCGCGGATGGCATCATCCATATCATGATGAATATAAGCAATCTTATCGGAAAATCTGACAACCCTGCCCTCTAACGTCTCCGGCAGCCCGGACGTCTGATGATTTAAAATACCGTCCCTCACTTCATAAGTCAGATTGATTCCCAGACCGTCTTTTTCTAAAATATCCACGGTTCTGACGCTCTGCTCATTATGTTTAAAGCCGTACGGACACACTCTGTTTAAAGCGCGTTCCCCTGCATGTCCGAAAGGCGTATGCCCTAAGTCATGCCCTAACGCGATTGCCTCTACCAAATCTTCATTTAACTGCAATGCCTTGGCTATGGTACGGGCATTCTGGCTGACCTCCAGCGTGTGCGTCAGACGGGTTCTGTAATGGTCGCCCTCCGGTGTCAAAAACACCTGCGTCTTATCCTTCAGTCTTCTGAAGGACTTACTATGTATAATCCTGTCTCTGTCTCTTTGAAACACAGGTCTGATATCACACTGCTCTTCCGGTTTGTTCCTGCCTTTGGATTCCATACTGAGCTTCGCATAAGGGCTTAAATATTCTTTTTCCCACTGCTCCAAACTTTCCCGTATATTCATCAGAGTTCCCTACCCTTACTCAGCCCGCGAATTTGGGCGTATGCACAAATTTGCCTGTGAAAAATTAATTTTTCACAGTGTTCTTGATTATAATATTCTGCTTCTTTCCCGAAAATCCTTTTTTATTCTATAGAAAAATGCAACAGCGCACTCGATTTTTTATCGGCAAATATCATAAATAAATTCTGCATTTTTATCCATCGCCTCATACGCAGTCTTAAAAGGCGACATCTGAAAAACATGCCACATCCCTTTAAAAATATCCATTTTCACGGAAACATTTGCTTTTACCATTCTTTTATGCAGCATCGTCGCATCATTCAAGAGCATCTCGTTATCCCCGACCTGAATATAAGTAGGGGGAAATCCCGTAAAATCACCAAACAACGGGGAAATAAGCGGATTTTTCAAATCCTCCCCCGCCGCATAATTTGACGTCATTTCCTTCAGATAATCAGCGTTTAATACCGGGTCTATTTCCGCTCTTGTTATATGGGATTTCCCGGATGCCGTCAAATCCGTCCACGGAGACATTAAAATCACGCCTCTCGGCAAAAGCCTGCCTTCCTGTTTCAATTTCAGGACTAATGACAGTGCCAGATTCCCGCCGGCAGAATCCCCCGCCACAATGATATCCCTTGCGCCGTACCCCAACAGCATCAAATCATTCCATATTTTCATCGCATCTTCCGTTGCCGCCGGGTAAGGATGTTCCGGGGCAAGTCTGTAATCAAAACACAGCACGTCCATCGAAGTGGAAGTTGCAAATTTCGTTGTTAAGGTACGGGCATAGATACTGCTTCCCGTGGAATAACCGCCCCCATGACAATATAAAATAATATATTTTTTCATATGCGCCCTGTTGACAGAAATCCATTCTCCATGGATGCCGTCTATTTCCAATTCCTTAATATCTACTTCCTTATTGCTTCCTAACAAAACGCCGAAATGGTCCTGTGACTGTCTGTGTTTCTCCAAGTCCGTATTTTCTACAGCGCCGTGCATTTTTTTGATTAAATTCATTAAATTCTGATTTCTTTTTTCTAAAATTGCCATAGAAATGCTCCTTTGTTTATCCTTTTCATCAATATGTTCTATATTTTACCATAAAATCCATATTCTGTGGTATACTAATTACATAAAGGAGGAACGGTTGTGTCTAATCAGAAAAAAAGCAGCATACCACAAAAGAATAAAAAGGAAGTCTGGTATAAACTGGATTTATCTGCTATCGTTTATCCGACATTGCAGAGAAAAGACTTTTCTTCCGTATACCGTTTATCCGTTCTTCTGAAAGAAGAAGTAAATCCGGAACTTTTGCAGAAAGCATTGGATATGACGCTTTTACGCTTTCCAACCTATAAAGTCGCTATCCGTAAAGGGGTTTTCTGGCGCTATTTAGAGCCAAATAACAGACCCGGTCCTTTCGTCACACCGGATATAAAAAATCCGTGTATGCCCATGCCTTTTAAAGCAAACAACAGGTATTTACTCCGCGTCTATTATTATGGCAGACGAATTTCCCTTGAAGCGCATCACTGTCTGGGCGACGGTACCGGAGGTATGTGTGTGCTGCAGACACTGACCGCCGTATATCTGGAACTGTTAGGGCATTCCATTACGCCATCCGGTTTTGTACTCGATATACATAGCGTACCGGATCCGGAGGAATTGGAAGACGCTTATATGCGTTACGCCAACGCCCGCGTCAAACCGCCCCGTCCCGGTGAGAAAACATACCGTGTCAGAGGCACGAAAGAACCGTTTTACACATTAAATATTATCGACGGCATTATGTCCGTTAAAGAAGTGATGGCAGTTGCCAAAAAATATCATGCCACGCTGACGGAATATTTAAACGCCGTTTTGCTCTATGCCCTGTTAAAGAAGCAGGAAGACGATGTTCCCCTGCATCTTAGACCCGTGAAAATTGCCATGCCTGTAAATCTCAGACGTTTCTTTCCGTCGAAGACACTGCGCAATTTTATTACGATGGTGTATCCTTCTATTGATCCGCGGCTGGGCGATTATACATTTGAAGAGATTGTAACGCAGGTACATCACTACATGAAATACTATATTAATGAAAAATTCCTGCGGGGAGATATTACAACGAACGCCGCCACACAACGCAATCCTGTCATCCGTGTTGTACCGCTCTTTATTAAGGATTTCGTTGTCCGCACTTTTTATACCAAAGTACAGGATAAAAATTCTTCGGCAGGTCTGACGAATATGGGAGCCTTACGAGTTCCGGAAGATATGAAACCGTATATCGAACGCTTTGATATCTATATGGGACAGCCTTTTTCTTCCCGTACCAACTGCGCTATCATCAGTTTTGAAGATATCCTGACCGTAAATTTTGCCAGCAGCATTGCCGAGGCGGATGTTGAACGTAATTTTTTCAGGAAACTTGTCGAAGACGGCATTCATGTTACCATCGAAAGTAACAGAGATGCCAAACGTTAATAAGGAGGATTCATTATGTCATACTGTGTCAATTGTGGTGTCAAACTGGAAAGTTCTTTAAAGACATGTCCGCTTTGCAATACCCCTGTCATCAACCCCTCTCATCCCGAGCCGGAAGCAGAATCCGCTCCCTATCCGG
>CAMWMM010000262.1 GCA_947175285.1 uncultured Lachnospiraceae bacterium | reverse complement strand
GATTTATTTTTTATCATTTTTCAATATTGCTAAAAACCATTCCTTCTCCGGTAATTTCAGATCATTTCTTGCAGCCAATGTTTCTGCGAAACCTTGAATACTACTATAAAATAATACTGAAAGTGTCAATGGATCTCCTTCTCTGATTATACCTAATTCCTGCCCCTTTTCTATGTATGGAACACTCATTGCCTCAACATCATGATTTTTCATCATTTGAAACGCTCGCTCTGAAACATTTTTTGCATTTATTGCTGCCAAACCCATAAAAACAAACATTCTTGATGCAAAATTATTTTGTGTTGCGACCGATAGAAACCATTCAATCTGTCTTTCAAAAAACACCAACGGTGATTCACCCTCTCCACTAACAATTGTTAGTTTCTCGCACCCAATTTCTACTAATGCTTCATAAAGCGCCAGCTTATTGGGGAAATAATGAAACATAAGACCTGAGCTTATGCCTGCTTCTTCCGCAATTTTTCTGGTAGATGTTCCATGAAATCCATACTGAATAAAGTGATTTAAGGCAATATCTAAAATCTGCCATTTTCGCATTTCATATTGTTCTTCTTTTTTAGTCATTGGTCCTCCATACCTGAATATAAATTATATCTATTTACTGATCGAAACTATAATCTATTTCATATATTAAGCAGTTGCTTAACATCTGTCAAGTGCTTATTACCAGATTATGATATACCATCTAAAAAAGTTCAAAAAATTATCCAGATTTAAAAATAATTAAAAAAATAGAGCCAATGATCTGTGAGTTTAGCACTCAAGTTCATCGGCTCTGCATCTCTGCGACTGGTCATTTAATGGTCTATCCCCTACTCGACCTGCAGTACCTTATTGGTTTCGACAATCATATCTTCCACGTTTTTAGCAAGCCGCTCCAAATCTTCCATGGATTCTTTGATACGCTGACTGTTGCTGGAAGTTGTCTGTACACCTTCGATCGCACTGTTTGTCACGGGGATCAGTTTTTTTACAGTGTCATCAAAATTCAGAATTACATTATTTACGTTCTCAATCGCGTTTCTGATTTCTCCATCACTTTCCTTGGCATTACCGACAGATGATTTGGAACTGTCGGAGAGTTCCCGGATATTGGATGCCACGACTGCAAATCCGCGTCCGGCTTCTCCGGCTCTTGCGGCTTCAATGGCAGCATTTAGGGAGAGCAGATTAATTTTTCCGGCAATACTTTCTACATTCTGTGTCATTTCATTGTATTTACCAATGCTTTGATTAATCGCTTTCATTGCCTGCGTGATATTCTGGTTCATTTGATTCAGATCTTCTATACGTTCTGATACACCTGACATTTCCTGTGAACTCTTGCTGCTCTCTTCCTGTATCTGTGTAGCCTCCTGTTTTACCGCTTCAATATTTTCATAGAGTTCTTTAAACACACGCATCAGTTCGTCGTTCATTGCCAAAACCTTTTCATTAACCTGGCTCACTCTATAGCGCTCTTCCTGTATGGATTTCATCATGAATTCATGACAGTTTTCCGGCGTGTTCAATCCGCTCGCCACAGCGATTGCCATATCACGGCATGACCGATAGCCACAGGAATGACAATCAAAGTGTTTTTCCGCCTCAGTGTGTTTGCCCATCTGAGCATAGGCATTGTCGATTTCCCGTTCGGAGACGCCGGATTTATTAATATCGTGGTGTTTGTATGTACGTATGTAATCATTGAGGTTTAATATTTTATCAAACTCGGCAAACTGTTGGTCTACTCCTTTTTTGGTAGTGTTTGCCTTACGCACCTTTCTGGCATGCTGTTCCACGCTATGCATGATGTTGTTCATGGCAAAACGCTGATAATGTACGCCTGTCGCAGGACCGCCGTTACACCCATCACCACAGTTGAGTACATCAAAGAGATCCGGCTTTTCTGATTCTTGTAATGTGCTGTATGTTTCCATATCTTGATAAAGTGATTCTGTGCCTTCTGAGGTAATAATGTTCAAATTTGGTGCATGTATCAGCATGTTGACCATAAGACCACCGGGCTTTGGATAAATAGCGCCTTCCAGACCCTGCCTGTCATCAAATTCAAATTCACTAAATATTTTAACCTCTGGGAGTTTGACACCATTTTCCTCAAAATAGCACCGCAAATGTTCCATTGTAACATTATAATCCACAAGTCCTGTTTCACGAAACTCCTCAATCTTTGCGATACAAGGCGAAATTGCCGCTATTTTTCCTTTATATCCTAAAACCTTCTTCATATATACGGCAAGGCACAGCATAGGACTGTGAACCGGAGAGAGATTGGAAAAAAGCTCAGGTTTATGCCGTTGTACATAATTTACGACTGCCGCGCAAGGCTGTGAAATTAGCTTTTTCCCGGGATTTTTCTCCAGATACCGCAAATGTGCCCAAGTACAGATATCTGCTCCAAAGCTTACATCATATATCTTTTTGGCGCCATGGTCATGAAGCCACTGGAGGGCATGACGCCAGCTTCCGTCAAATGCAATCTTGATGGAAGGGGCAGCTATCAACGCAATTTCCTGTCCTCTTTTCAAATCCTCAAGAAACCGCATGGTATCATCGACATATGACCTTGCACAATGCGAACAGGCTCTGATGCATGCACCACACTTGATGCATTTTTCGTCATCTATTGTGATTTTTAATTTGCCGTCTTCATCCATTCGGGCTATATTGGCATCCCCTACAGGGCATGCACGTACACATGCATTGCAGCCTACGCACTTGTCAACATCTACATTAATTATACTCATGATTTTAATTTAGTGAATTGATACACTATCCTTTCGTAAAATTATAAAAGTTTCTTGTACAGTAAACTTTTGTATAAATTGTATAATTTTATTATAAAAAACACAAGCAAATCTGTCAATATGTGAGATTTTTAGTCAAAATTTAATTCATGCTGAACATAATGTCAGATATGTGGTTTGGAAAACAGACACACGGTCTCAACTGTTACTTAGATTCCAAGAGCAGGGTTCTTATTGCTTTTTACCAACTTTTCATACTTCATCTGATACTCTATTAACCGCGGAATGTATTCCGGTGGGGTGCGCCGTCCCGCCTCCCAGTCCTCCAATGTACGGACAGGTATCCCCGTATGCACCGAAAATTCTTTCCTGTTCTCGCCCGCCTCTTTACGAAGTTCCGTTATTCTTTTCGCTATATCCATATTACTGTTGCTCCTTAAAATATTTTCTTGACATCAGATAACCTTCATGATAACCTTGTTTCAAAGAGAAGCGGTTTTTTACCGTACGGTCTTCGGACTAAAGCGGCGTACTCGCTTCTTTTTTTATGTTTATGATATCATACAAATATAGCTTATCTTCCTTAATTCTGACAACTGCTGTTGCTTGATACGCATTCCTCCGCACGGTTCCGGCATCATCTATAGGTATTGTGAACGCTACATCATATCTGTACCAACCGCCACTTGCTTCCTTTTTATGCTTTTCATCCTTATTTTCAATCCAGCGCCTATTTTGGGCATTCTCAATCATTTCGCCAATAACCTGTCCAGAGTTTGCTTTTGCTTTCGCAAGTCCGCCTCGAAGTTTTTTCGTATATTGCGATTCCGTGAACTCGTCTGGGAACTCACCTGCAATATAAATCAGATCTCCATACTCTTTTACTACAAATGATTTTCCTATGTATTCTTTCAGATATTGCTCAACCTCATTCCAAGGTATATTCTGCTTATTTTTAAAGATAACTTGAGATACATTTGCATATGTCATTATTCATTCTCCACATCAAATCCGAGTATGGACGATATCTTCGCATGTCTCCTGACTATTTATTGTTCTCATCCACGCATTGCGATGTGAGTATCGTAGCATATTATCCGTTTTTTTGCAATATGATTTGTCTCGCTTTTCCCAAGCGGATAATTGTATTCCCTATGATAAGAATAATCAATGTCATACACAAAGCCCACCACAATCACTTGCCGCACGGATACATTGACAGGTCTTTGCTGACATTCGGTTATGATATTGAGCCAGTGGCTCCGCCTTACATCGTGAGTTGATTGACCCATGATAGTTAGTCGGCTGATATAAGAACGCCTCCAAATCACACTTTTGACTTGGAGACGTTCTTCCCGTTACATTATAATAACTATTTTTCCTAACCATAATATACACAAAAATATCGTTTTGGTATTCACGCTTTAAAACTTCATATGTGCCTTCTGCCTTCACTTATCCGTCTTTTTTCCCAGTATTTTTATAGAATTCAAATAATCCTGTTCTACATCACTTAAAGTCCGTTCTTTATATTTCTTATATTCTCCGGTTGCTTTTTCCACCGCCAGCTCATGCGTCACACTTTCATTTCCGGATAATAACTGTTCACCGCTCATGGTCAGAATACGGTCTAAATGCTTTGCCCAATCCTCCATGGTCATAGCCTGTTCCCTTTCTGCCTGACGTTCAGCAAAATCCAAATATCCGGACACAAGCTGCCCCATTGCACGAAGTTCTTTTTCATTCAGATTCTTGTATAATTAACTTCCGCCGCTGTCTGTCCATGAATAGCATAATGGATTTTATTCTGAACCTTCTGAAAAAACTGAATAGATATTTCAGCTTTCGGATCATAGTCAATACTGGTGGCATAGATTTCCAAGATCTGCCTGTAAAATACCTTTTCGGACGCGCGAATATCTCTTATCCGTTCAAGAAGTTCCTTAAAATATCTGCCGCCACCCAAGTTTCTCAAGCGTTCATCATCCAGTGCAAAGCCTTTGCGCATATACTCTTTCAATATTCCGGTTGCCCAAATTCTAAACTGTGTGCCTCGTTTTGATTTTACACGGTAGCCGACGGAAATGATTACGTCGAGATTATAGTAACAAATATTACGCTCTACTTGCCTACTCCCTTCGTTTTGAACTGTTGCAAAATATGCAACAGTTGCTTCCTGCACAAGTTCTTCTTCTGAATAAATATTTTTAATATGCCTTGATATCGTTGATTTATCTCTTTGAAACAGTTCTGCCATTTGATCAATGGAAAGCCAAACAGTATCACCGTCAAAAGTTGTTTCAATCTTAGACAAACCATCTTCTGTTGTGTATATTATAATATTTGAGTTCCGAATATTGTCATCTATGTAATCCATTTTGTTACTCCATTATCTTGTACTTTCATTTAAGGGAAAATCAATACATTTCCTTTAAATATGGTTTGTCCGTCAATAAATTCTCAATCGATACTTTCCTTTTCCTTTCCCTTCTACAGTCTCAAAAACATCTGCCTGACACATCTTACTAATGAAATTTGAGGCAGCAGTTGGTGAAATATCCAAAACATTAACAACATCTGTCCTGCCAAATATTTGCCCCAACTCTACTGCATCCAATAATATATTGATTTTATCTAAAGTTGATTTGTTTACCCCTATGTTTTTTAACCTTTCTATATAATTAACTTTCAGCTCCTGAATATCAACTTTTTGGGATTCAATATCAACTTTTTGGGGTTCAATATCAACTTTTTTATTTATAAAATCCGGATGAATCGGAATTTCCACCGTTACAGCGCGTCTGTCATCATCCGTAAAAAATTTTGCTTTTGGCGAACCATTATTCCGCAATTCTTCCTGAATTGTCGGAATACCTGTCGATTTTCCTTCGGATAAATCCAGTTCTTTCAAGAATTCGCCCAAACGCCTATTACGATAATATCTGGAAGAAAAACGCTCACCCTCTTCAATTACTCTTTGCGGAATAGAACGATCTATTCCGGGAAAGCTGATAATCCGAATCAATTCAGGCTCAACCTCAATCATAATCGACTGATAAGAAAGGTAATCTCTATGATAAAACGCATTTACAACTGCTTCTTCCAATGCTTGATACGGATAATTAAACCTGCGTATTGCCTCCATTTGGTAACTTACTTTCGTAACCATCTCTTCAATTACCAAATCCTGTAACGTCTGCATGGTACGCTTAATCATCATCGGCACTGAACCTTTGATTACCGGAAATTCCTTGAAATTATTCGGATTTTTCACACTTCCATCCGGGAAACGCACGATTTCCACTTGCGTATAGGGAAAAAATTTATCCAAATGTTCACAGAACATCATTAACGCCACATTAGAAATATACTGCTTCTCCGGTGGTCCTACCAGTAACTGCATATCATTTAAAACAGCCATTACTCCACGTTCTGTCACTTGTTTTGCAAGCTTACTTTTAGTTTCATTGAGATGGTCTATTAACAACGCAACAGAAATATCATTCTCTGTCGCGTCAAAATTTGGTCTGGTATCCAGTGGGGCATAATTAGTCATGTTCAACAATTCCCGTTCCTGCTCCGGATTAGCACGTACCGAATTGGAGGCATAACGAATATAATAATAATGCTTTTTCTCTTTCCTTGCAGTCACATGTTCCGGTACTTTATATGGTCTCTGGATTCCGGTTGTTACCCATAATACCATAATCGTTTTCTTGTCTACTTCTTCTAAGATAACTTTGGGAAAATACGCAGGAATAATTGTATTATTATAACCAAGAATTTCTTTTTGAATTTTATCAATTTCCTGTTCCTCTAACCCTTTTACCGGACGAACCGCTACACCGTTATTTTCTTCCACACCAATAAGAATGTATCCGCCGCCAACATTATCAAAATCATTGGCAAAGGCACATACACTATGATAAATATCATCAGGATTCCATCCTGCTTTAAATTCAATTCTGTCCGATTCTACACGACGCTTGTTTAATAAATCTTCAATGTTGATTTCGAGTTCCATATATTACCTACTCTTTCAAAAACTAACATTCAAATTTCATTCACATTATTTATCATGATTTGTTTTATCATTTATCGTGCTAAATATTTCTATTGCCTCGAAACATCCTCTCTAGTTTCAACTTCTTTTAGTCTTTGTATTAATTCTATGGCTTTATTTAATGGATAGCGAAAAAACTCTCTATTAAGTTTTATTCTATATTCACATTGTGAATTTGTTTCTCCAAATGCACACAAT
>CAMWMM010000261.1 GCA_947175285.1 uncultured Lachnospiraceae bacterium | reverse complement strand
CGGATTATGGCGGATTCGGCAGCGATAGATGTGCTTGGGCGAAGCGGAGCGATGCTTCATATTTTTAAAGACCCGGAAAGCGGCTTATCCGATACAGAGTTTTATGAGAAACTGCAGGAGCACACGGAACTTGCAAGATATATGGATTTTACTTACAGAAAAGACTCTATTTTAAGTTATATGCTTTTACTGCAGAATATTGTATCGGGATTCCTGATGATTTTCTCAGTGGTGCTTTTCGTAATCTGTCTGATTATGATCAGGCATAGCCTGACCCTTGTGATCGAGCAGGAAAAGGGCGACATGGCGATCCTTCGGACAATGGGACTTGGGGGAGGCATTTTGCGCAGTGTCTATGTGACGCTTTATGGAGGAAGCGGTTTACTTGGAGTGGTTTTGGGCGCTGTTTTTTGCAAGGCGGCAGCAGGGAGCATTGCACGGGGAATGGTGACTTCCACCGGAATGCTTGTGGAGGTCAGGCTGCCGTTTGGCCTTTTGGCGGGCGTGTTTGTGATATGTATGCTGGTTTTGGCGGCGGCTGTTTTTGCGCAGACCGGCAAGATTCTTCATATCGCACCAATACAGACGCTGCGGGAGACAAAAAGCGCTGCGAAAGTGCAGTCGCCTTTTTCCAGGCGTTACTTACTGGTTCATATTGCTGTCAGGGAAGTCCTTGCAGATCGGAACAAATACATTTCTCTGTGCCTGATCGCAATGATCCTTACCGTTTTTCTTTCCGTAATCGGACATATGGGAGCGTGGCTCGGACCAAACGGGGAAGGTCTTATGAATTCTTTTAGTGTGGCGGAGCATGATCTGGGTGTACAGCCGTTGAACCAGACAGTACCCATGGATGAGATTGAGCGCGTCATAAATTGGTATTCACCTGTGACGGAACAGTATGAGCTTGCCATGCAGAGCGTAACGGTAAATGGACAGGAATATACGGCAAATGTACTGGATGATACAAAATGGTTCCATTTGTTAAACGGAAATGTGTGTGATGATAACAGCATACTCATAACGGATACCGTTGCCCGGGAAATGGGCCTGGAAATCGGAGACGTAGCCAGGGTGTCGGCGAATGGCAGAATGGGAGAATATGAGGTGTCAGGCATTTATCAGTGTGCCAATGGTATGGGAACCAATATCGGAATGAGCATCGGCGGATATGCCCAAATTGGTGATATTTCGGGGTATATCTGGTGCAGGCATTACATTCTGGAAGATGGAAGCATGCGGGATTATGTGTACGATTATTTAGAAGAACATTATAGGGGAATAGACGTCCATACGAACAGTTGGTCAGGACTGAGCGGAATCGTATTGGTCATGCATATGCTGATCGTTCTGCTGTATGTTGTGAGTGCAGTCATTATCCTGATTACGGTGGCGCTTGTTGCGGGGAAACTTCTCCAGTCGGAAAAGAGCAATATGGCGATCTACAAGAGCCTTGGACTGCATACAGGGAAACTTCGGATGTCTTTCGCCCTGCGTTTTCTCCTTGTAGTACTTGGCGGCGCGTTCCTGGGCTTTACAGGGGCAGGGATTCTGGCTGACCCATTGATTGAAGCTGTGTTCAAAAGTTTTGGAATTGGCGAGTTTGAGGCTGGTTTCAGTATGCTGGGAAATATTGTGCCGCTTGTAGTAATACCAGTGCTGTTTGCCCTGTCTGCGTGGTTTTATTCTGCAAGACTGTCACAGGTAAGCATTGTGGAGCTGATAGCGGAGGATGAGTCATAAGGTAAGCGAGTATACACTGCATAACAAAACGAGCATAAACCTTTGGGTATAAACTGATGAACGAAACGAGACTTCTGTTTGGGTCTCGTTTTTTTTATACTTTAATTACAGGGGATACGGAAAGAGTGGGAAAGGAGCAGAGTAGGAAGGTATCCTATGGCAAAATTCGACTTGATTCATGGAGAGTCAAAAATAAAACGCAGGAGGGTTAAAAAATGGATTACAGCGTTACCGCAAAACAGATTTTAGAACACTTGGGCGGCGAGAAAAATGTTGCCAGTGTGACTCATTGTATGACAAGACTTAGATTTGTCCTGAAAGATGAATCGGGAATTGATGACGGAAAGGTGAAGGCAATTCCCGGCGTTGTCGGTGTCATGCGTAAGGCAGGACAGTATCAGATCATTATTGGAAATAATGTGGCGAAGTGCTATCAAGAGCTGACAAAGCTAGGCAGCTTTCAGGATACAGCAGAAGATGCTGGCGGAAAAAATGGAAAGCAAAATATATTCATGAAAGTATTGGATGTGATTTCAGGTTGTATGGCACCTGTTATTCCGGCTATTATCGGTGCTGGTATGATTCGTGTACTGATTATCATATTGGGATACTTTCTCAGTGCGGAAAGTCAGACAATGCAGCTCCTGACTGTTATCGGGGACAGTGCGTTCTATTTTCTGCCAGTTCTGGTGGCATATTCTGCGGCGCGGAAGTTTAATGTCAATCCCGTTTTGGTTGCATCCGTGGTGGCAGTATTGATTCACCCCGATTTTATCAACCTGATCAATGGCGAGGATAAAGTGCGCTTTTTGGGAATACCCGTTACGGTAGCGACTTATTCCTCAACCATCATACCGTCTATTTTGACAGCATGGGTAATGTCCTATATAGAACGGCTGGTTGATAAGATAACTCCGGCGTTTACAAAGAACTTTTTGAAACCGGCGCTGATCTTACTGGTTTCCGCACCCATTGCTTTTCTTTTGCTTGGACCGCTGGGATCTTTGATTGGAAACGGCTTGGCAGCAGTGCTTGTTGCAATCCAGACACATGCAAGCATTGTGGCATATATCATCATGGCAGCGGCAATGCCGTTTATTGTTATGACTGGTATGCACTGGGCATTTATTCCGGTAGTGTTTGCCGCACTTGATACACCTGCGGGTGAGGCGTTGATGCTGCCTGCCATGCTCATCAGCAATCTGGCACAGGGAGCATCCTGTTTTGCAGTGGCAACAAAGTCTAAGGACAGCAAATTGCGGCAGATGGGTGCATCCTCTGGAGTTTCGGCTTTGTTTGCAGGGGTCACTGAGCCGGGATTATATGGTGTGACAATGCCTCTGAAACGTCCATTGATTGCATTGTGCGCAGCCAGCGGTATCACGGGACTGATTGCAGGTATCATGAATGTAACGGCACAATCTTTCGCATCACCTTCCCTGCTATCCTTACCGATATTTGTCAGTGCTGAGAAATCAGGGAACCTCATGATGGCTGTTATTATTTCCATAATAGCAATCGTGCTGTCTTTTGTACTTACATGGGTTATGGGATTTGAAGACCCGGCAAAGGCAGCTGATAAAAAAGATGCTGTGGTACAGCCGTCTGCCGGATTCAAATCAAATGAAACCAAAAAAGTATGTATGATTGGCGCACCGATTGCAGGCGAGGTTGTTTCGTTAAGTCAGGTAAATGATGAAACTTTTTCAACAGAGGTATTGGGAAAAGGCGCTGCAATTCTGCCGGCGGAAGGCAAAGTATATGCGCCCTTTGATGGTAAGGTGGAGACGCTGCCCGACAGTTTCCATGCACTTGGCCTGAGTGCAGATAACGGCGTGGAGCTGCTGATACATGTGGGACTGGAAACAGTAGGACTGAAAGGAAAGCATTTTAAGCCCCATGTAAGAGAAGGGCAGACAATCAAAAAAGGAGATTTGCTGCTGGAATTCGATCTTGCAGCTATTGCAGCAGCCGGTTTTGATACAGTGACTCCTGTGATTGTTACCAATGCGGATGATTATGCAGAGGTTTCTGCGGTAACCGTTTCCACAGAAAATGTTTCTAACGAAACAGGGAAAACGGTAAAAGTTCAGGATAGTGTTATCAGGATTGTCTGATTCGGGAGGAATAAGCATGGAAATGAAGTTTCCCAAAGATTTTCTGTGGGGAGGGGCAGTAGCCGCAAACCAATGTGAAGGCGCATATCAGGAGGATGGAAAAGGATTAAGTATTCAGGATGTAACACCGGGCGGGATTAAGGGTCCCGTCACGGTTGAACCTACATCAGATAATATGAAACTGGTAGGCATCGATTTCTACCACCGTTATAAAGAGGATATTCAGTTGTTTGCGGAGATGGGGTTTAAGGTGTTCCGCACCTCAATTGCATGGAGCCGTATTTTCCCAAATGGGGATGATGAAAGCCCAAATGAAAAAGGGCTGGAATTTTATGACAGGCTGTTTGATGAATGCCTGAAATATGGAATAGAGCCGCTTGTGACAATTTCCCATTATGAAACACCGCTGCATCTTTCTTTGGAATATGACGGATGGGTGAACAGGAAACTGGTTGGTTTTTATGAGCGTTTTGTACGGACAATATATGCCCGGTACAAAGATAAGGTAAAGTACTGGCTGACTTTCAATGAGATCAATTCCGTTTTACATGAACCTTTTTCAAGCGGTGGTATCTATACAGATAAGAAAAAACTGAAAGAACAGGATCTGTATCAGGCTGTCCATCACGAACTTGTGGCCAGTGCGCTGGCAACAAAAATTGCACATGAAATGATGCCTGGGGCTAAGATAGGGTGTATGATTCTGAGTATGCCAATTTATCCGCTTACGCCTTCGCCGGATGATGTGATGGCAGTAATGGGAGCCGAGCATAAAAATGACTTTTTTGGTGATGTGCAGGTGCGGGGAAAATATCCCGGCTATATGAAACGCTATTTTAAGGAGAACGGCATTAACATACAGATGTCGGAAGGTGACGAGGAACTACTTCTGAACACAGTGGATTTTGTATCCTTCAGTTACTATATGAGCATCTGTGAAACAGCTGATACATCCAAGGAGCGGGGACCGGGAAATATTCTGGGCGGAGTGCCGAATCCTTATCTGAAAGCATCTGAATGGGGCTGGCAGATTGATGCCAAAGGGTTACGGTATGCACTGAACCATTTTTATGATCGATACCAAAAGCCGTTGTTCATTGTAGAAAACGGACTGGGTGCGGTGGATCAGTTGGTTACAGGTGAAAACGGGGAACCTACCGTATTGGATGACTATCGGATTCAATATATGAATGACCATCTGGTGCAAGTAAGGGAGGCTATTGAAGATGGCGTTGAAGTTATGGGATATACGGCATGGGGCTGTATTGATTTGGTTAGTGCTTCCACAGCGGAATTAAAGAAACGGTACGGATTTATTTATGTGGATAGGAACGATGACGGAACAGGGACATTGAACCGTTACAGAAAAAAGTCCTTTGAGTGGTACAAAAAAGTGATTGAAACAAATGGAGAGTGCTTACAACCCTAAAAACATAGAAAGGAAAGAGGATTATGCAGAAATTTGAGTATACGATTAAGGACGAGGCAGGCATTCATGCAAGACCGGCAGGGCTTCTGGTAAAAGAGGCTAAGAAGTATGAAAGTAAGATCATGATCGTGAAGGAAGGGAAATCAGTAGAGGCAACGAAACTCATGGCAATCATGGGATTGGGTGTCAAATACGGGGAAACGATCTCCGTGGAGATTAGCGGTTCTGATGAAGATGCGGCCTGTGAAAGCTTTCAGTCTTTCCTGAAAGAAAATCTGTAGCTGCTCAGAGTCAGGCAGGCTAAACCAGAGCAATTATTTTAAATCAAAGGATACAGCAGATAGAAACATCCGGCTGTATCCTTTTTGGAAAGGAGCACGGACTATGAAAGAAATGGCGGGAAAGGCTGTATATAAAGGAATTGCCATGGGGCCGGTTGTGGTGCTGCGGGATGATGTATCGCAGGTCAGGCGCAGCAAAACAGATAACGCAAATGCGGAGATCAAGCGGGTTGAACAGGCAGTGGAGCAGGCAAGAGAACAGCTTCAGAGATTATATGATAAGGCGGTAAAGGAAGTGGGGGAGGATCATGCTGCTATTTTTGAAGTCCATCAGATGATGTTGGAAGACGAGGATTATATGGATGCAATCCATAATATGATACGTTCTGAAAATGTAAATGCGGAGTACGCAGTGGCGGTTACCGGGGACAATTTTTCGGAAATGTTTTCAGGTATGGATGATGCTTACATGAAAGCAAGGGCTACAGACGTAAAAGATATTTCCGGAAGACTGCTTAGAAATCTTCAAGGGAGAGCGGAAATTGATTTTGCGCAAATGGAGCCTTCTGTTATAGTTGCAGAGGATCTGACACCCAGCCAGACTGTACAGATTGACAGGAAGAAGATACTGGCCTTTGTGACTGTCCGCGGTTCTGAAAATTCCCATACAACAATTTTGGCAAGGACAATGAACATTCCGGCGCTGATTGGTGTGCCTGTGGAGTTGGAGGATATTTATCCGGGAATGCAGGCAGTTGTGGATGGATTTCAAGGCAAAGTATTTTTTGAACCGTCTGAGGAAATCTGCGTAAAAGCACAGGAAAAGATGAAAGAGGAGCAGGAAAAGCTTTTACTTTTACAGTCACTGAAAGGAAAAGAAAATGTAACGCAGGATGGAAAAGAAATAAAGGTTTTTGCCAATATCGGAAATGTGGGTGATGTTGCCTATGTGCTTGATAATGATGCAGGCGGCATTGGCTTATTCCGCAGTGAATTCTTGTATTTGGGGCGACAGGATTTTCCGGATGAGGAGGAACAGTTTCAGGCATACAAGCAGGTTTTACGCACAATGGGAGGCAAGAAGGTCATTATCAGGACCTTGGACATTGGTGCAGACAAACAGGCTGATTATTTCAATCTTGATAAAGAGGATAATCCGGCAATGGGATACAGGGCAATCCGTATCTGTCTGACACGGCCGGACATATTTAAGACACAGCTGCGGGCATTGCTCCGTGCGGCAGTGTATGGGAACCTCTCGGTTATGTATCCTATGATTACATCCGTGAAAGAAGTAAAATGGATTGCCGCAATCGTAGAAGAGGTTGCTGCAGAACTGGAGGATACCTACATTTCTTACCGGATACCGGAGCAAGGAATTATGATTGAAACGCCGGTGGCAGTTATGATCAGTGACGAGCTGGCGCAGGAAGTAGATTTCTTCAGCATTGGCACCAATGATCTGACACAGTAC
>CAMWMM010000260.1 GCA_947175285.1 uncultured Lachnospiraceae bacterium | reverse complement strand
CGGATTATGGCATTTTGTATATAAAAAATGGAATACAATCTGTGAATATTGCCTGTATAGTTCATCCATACAAGACCTCCTTTATTGATATATCCATTTTTTTGAAGATTCGTTACAAAATCATAGCATTTAAATTAAATAAAAGCAATTGGAGTAACGCACTGCTAGCTAAAGCTGACCGCTGTTTTCCTTGTATTAGAAAATCGGATATGGTAAAATCTACGCAGACAGCACGTAAATGGAGCCGCAAATAAAATGAAAATGATAGAAATAGAAAACCTTATCAGTGCATATGGGAGAAATAAAGTTTTGCAGGGAGTGACGTTTAGCTGTGAGCGGGGAGAGTGCATCGGTATTGTAGGACCGAACGGCTGCGGCAAATCTACCCTGCTTTCTGCGATGGCGGGGGTTCTTCGCCCATTATCCGGCGCTATCCGTTATTATGGAAAGGACGCTCTGCAAAACCGTGTTGTTTTTCAGAAAATGACAGGTTATGTGCCGCAGGAAAATCCACTGATGCCGGAGCTTAGTGTCTATGATAATTTAAGGCTTTGGTATCCGGACAAAGCGGAACTGGAAAAAGAACTGGAAGAGGGCTTTTTGCAGATATTAGGCATCCCTGAATTTGTGGGGAAATCCGTTTCCAAACTCTCCGGAGGAATGAAAAAAAGAGTCAGCATCGGCATCGCCTTATCGGGAATGCCGCCGGTTTTGATTTTAGATGAACCGAGCGCCGCGCTCGATTTGGTATGTAAAGAGGATATCAAGCGATATCTTCAAATTTATTTAGAGCGAAAAGGTACGGTTGTGATTACAACACACGAAGAAAGTGAGTTGTTGCTTTGCGGTAGTTTGTATGTGATGAAAGACGGAAAACTGGTGCAGGTTGATAAGTCGCTGCGGGGAAGCGCGCTGACGGCACAGTTTTAAAAAAATGTGAAAAATAAATTTTTCACATGCGAATTTGTGCCTTGCGGCGACAAATATCGCAGATTGAGAGAAAGGCATGGTTATAAATATGGAACAGCAGGGTGAAATACAGATTCCTGAAATTGAAGATAAAACAAATAAAAAATGGAAACCGGCGGTGGGGATTGCGGCAGTATGTATTGCTGCAGTTGTGGCAGTCATTATTGTAGTTGCAAAAGTGTATTTCAGTGAGAATAGGGCATTAGTGAAAGGTCTGCAAAATCTGGCAGCGGAATTACAGGAGCGTCAGGAACTGACAAAACAGAATGAGACCGGAGCAGTCAATGCAGAAACAACTTTTAATGTAAACATAGAAGACCTGCCGGTTACGCTGGGCATTGACACACAGATATTACGTGATATTGAGTCACGTAAACTGAGAGCTTCTACGGAAGTCAGCGTCATGAATATGAATCTTGGGAAAATAGAAATTTACGGAGAGGATGAGACGCTTGCCGTAGCAGTGCCAACAATATGGGAGCAGAATTTTGTCTTTGATACAAAACAGATTGACAGGCAGTACAATGATTCTCTTCTTGCGGAGAAATGGGGCAGATTGGACGGAATCCCGGAGATTTCGCTCGATTTGTTTGCAGAAAGAGAGCGCATGCCTTGGCAGGAGCTGGTGACACATTGTCTGGAAATCCTGAAAGACCTTGAGATAGAGCGAATAGAGGAAAAGACAGCAGTCAATATTCCGGAGAAAGATAATAAACAGTACCAGTGCAGTCAATACCGGGTTGTGCTGCCGGTAACGGAAATCAGGGGGATTGAGTGGGATGTTTCGGATGAGAATATGATTCTGCTACTTTCGATTGATGAAAATGGCCGGATTGTTCAGATTTCACTGGTGGAGCCGCTTCTATTGTCCGAGGGAGAGCTGACAGGGAGCATTAGTTTCGTGGGAGAGGACAGAAGTATTGATGACATAATTGTCAATATGCAGATAAAGGGTAAGGCAGATATGTCGAGGCTGGATGAGCGCCTGTTATCAGAACTTGGCGGCATAAATTTGGAACAGACAGTAGAGATAGAAGTGAGCGCAGAATGCGTTTTTGATGAAAATGACACAAGCGTTACAATAAATCTTGATAAATTGACCGCTTCCGTCACAGAGCTTGGAACCCTTAAAATGAGAGGTTCTATCACCTTAGAACCTCTTGAAGAGAAGATAGAGCCGTTAGAAGGAGAATCCATACGGATATTTGAAATTACAGAAGCGGAATATGATGCGTTAGGATGGCAAATGATGAAGAAACTGTTGTGGAAGGTAAATATAGCAGAAAAGCTGTTTTTGTAATCATTAGAGCAGAGGAAAGCACTTTACTATGAAAAGAACTTTGATTTTGTGGAAACTGGAATTAAAACGGACAATCAAATTACTGCCGGCAATGTTGTTAGAGGCGGCGCTGCTTTTCTCTATTTTGGGGGCAATCGCTTATGGTGCATCAAAGCTTTTGTACCGGGATTCGCCGATGTTGCAGATAACGATAGCGGTCGTTGAGGAAGAGGAAAATCCTCTGACAGACCTTGCCATGCAATATATTCAGGGCATGGAAAGCATTGCCGGTACCTGTCGGTTTCTTGTTGTGTCAAAGGAAGAGGGATTTTCCATGTTGCAAGAGGGAAAGGCGGCAGCAGTGTTGGTTTTGCCGGGCGGCATGATAGACGGTATTATGAATGGAAATAATGTGCCGGTGCAGGTTTATTTCCCGGAAAACGCTGGGATTGAGTCAGCATTGCTGAGGGAATTGACCGATTCGGGCGTACAGATGCTTCGGGTAGCGCAGGCGGAGATTTACGGTATCTATGATACGGCGAAAAATTACGGTGTATTAGAGCAGTTATCCGTATTAGAGGGGGATATTGACCGGTTTAATCTGGCTTTTGCTTTGGAGAGACTGGCGCTTTTTCGGGTAAAAGAGGTTTCGGCAGCGGGAAATCTCTCGCTTCTTCAATATGGAACAGCGTCCGGCGCGGTTTTCTTTTTGTTACTGCTTGGCATGGCATGTTATCCGGTGATGCAGTCTTATCCGGCAGTATTACAGGGGCAGCTTTTGCGTCAGGGCGTCAGCATCCGGCAGCAGTGCATCGGTAAGTGGCTGTGCGGGGCATGCAGTATGGGGGTCGGGTTTCTCAGTTTTTTCCTGATGATAAAATGTCTGGCAGGGGCGCTTGGATATGCGGCATGGATGCCGGAAATCGGAATAGGGCAGAGCATCGTCTGCGTTATCATTTTACTATGTATCACTACATTTATTTACTTTATCTTTCAACTGGCAGATAACGGAACAGCGGCGATTCTGCTTCTGTTTTTCTTGTCTGTTGTGATGATTTACTGTTCCGGCGGTTTCCTGCCGTCTGCTTTTTTACCGAAAGCGGTACAAAAGATTGGGCGCATTCTGCCGACAACTTATTTGATTGAAGCGGCGGGAAGTCTGTATATTGGAAAAATACCGCGAAGGACAATCGTTGTTTTACTATGTTATACCATTCTTTTCTGGACAGCCGCTTATGGCATCCGTAAAAAAGTTTATGCCTGACGGGGGCAAATCTGCAAGCTAAGTAAGAGTGGGAGATTTTTATGAGAAAGTATTTGTTCTGGTTTTATTTGATGATGAAAAGAATGATAAAAAAACCTGCTTATCTTCTCCTATTGATTGCACTCCCGATTCTGTTTGTCACTATGATAAGACTGGAGCAGCGCGGGGAGGACAGTACGGGTATTTCAGTCGGCATTTTGTTTGAAAAAGAAGGGCAGGAAGATAAGGAATGGAATCAGAGATTTTTCTCATTTTTATCTGAACAGGACAGTATAATAAGGTTTCAGGCATATGAAAAGAGCGCTTCCTTATTGCAGGATATTGAAAAAGGGGAGTTGGACTGTGGCGTCGTGGTTCCTGCGGATATCCGGGAGAGGATTATGTCAGATATGTGGCAGGATTCCCTTACTATTTACAAGACTTCTTCCACAAGTGTGACTGAAATAGTCAAAGAGAGAATTGCCGCAGCAGTCTTTACATTCTATTCGGAAGAAAGTTATGTAAACTATATTGAAAATAGCAGTATCTTTCAGGAAATGTCACAGAATGACGATAGAAATGCGGAAATAATCGAATTTGCAAAATCGGCATATGAAACACATCTGACAGACGGCAGTACCTTTGCATTCCAATATCATGGGGAAAGCTATGATAACAATACTGAGGAACAAGTGACTGACACAGACAATCCGGGTTTCCGGCTAAAAGGCGTTTTGGCAGTCTGCATTTTCTTAAGCGGTTTATGCGGTCTTTTGACAGACTGGAATGACAGGCGGGAGCAGCGGTTTGTACGTATGGCGCCGGAATGGATGACTACTATGGTCAACATCTGGATTCCGACTATTTATACCTCTGTTATTGCTCTGCTTTCTTTGTTGCTGACTGGACAGCTTACCGGAACAGGCGTAAGGATACTTGTAGGAATCGGGGAAGAATTGTGTCATCTTATTTTTTATCAGTTCCTAATTGTAGTGTATTGTAGTATAATCAGAGTAATCATCAGGAAACAGGAGCAGTTGGCGGCAGCGATTCCGATTCTGACACTGGCAAGCATTGTCTGCTGTCCGGTCTGGATTCGGCTGGCGGTGTATCTGCCGGTATTTCATGTGTTAGAGAAGCTTTTTCCTGTGACTTATTACTTAATGATGTAAAGAAAAGAGAGACGACCCTATGGCAGAAAAAAACATTATGGACTACGAAACAGTTGCACTGGATGATGAAAATAACGCAATCGTCATCATCGACCAGACGAAACTGCCCGGTGCGACACAGCTTATTAATTTAAAAACAGCGGAGGAAATCTGGGATGCTATCTATTTGTTAAAGGTACGCGGCGCACCGGCAATCGGTGTGACGGCGGCATTCGGCATTTATTTACTGGCAAAACAGATAGAGACAGAAGATTACGATACTTTTTATCAGGAATTTTGCAAGCAGAAAAAATATCTGGATTCGTCAAGACCTACCGCAGTTAATTTATCATGGGCGCTTAACAGGATGGAACAGGTCTGCCTTGCCAATCGGGAATTGCCGGTGGCAAAGATAAAGGAACTGTTAAAAGAGGAAGCCATCGAAATAAAAGAAGAAGATATCAGGGTATGCAGGGCAATCGGAGAATACGGATTAAGCCTTGTGAAACCGGGAGACGGTATTTTAACGCATTGTAATGCGGGACAGCTTGCAACATGCAAATATGGAACCGCCACTGCGCCGATTTATCTTGGAGAGGAAAAAGGCTATCACTTCCGCGTTTTTGCAGATGAGACAAGGCCGCTGCTGCAGGGGGCAAGACTTACGGCTTATGAACTTTTTTCTTCCGGTGTAGATGTCACTCTGATTTGTGATAATATGTCAGCGACAGTCATGCGAAACGGCTGGGTCAATGCGGTTTTTGTCGGCTGCGACAGAGTGGCGGCAAACGGGGATACAGCGAATAAAATCGGCACTTCCGTTGTAGCAGCCGTAGCGAAACGCTACAATGTGCCGGTCTATATCTGCGCACCGACGGCAACGATAGACTTAAATACGCCGACCGGGGCGGATATTACGATTGAACAGAGACCCGCACATGAAGTGACGGAGATGTGGTATAAGGAGCGCATGGCGCCGGAGGGAATTAAAGTATTTAATCCCGCTTTTGATGTGACAGACCATGATTTGATTGCAGGGATTGTGACGGAGTATGGCATTGCAAGGGAGCCGTATACGGAATCGCTGCAGGAGATTTTTAAGCGCAAAATGACTGAAAAGGTTGAAAATTAAAATTTTCAACCGTGAGTAAAAGGAGAGATTAGTATAGATATGAAAGAAGAAGAGATGATTGCAGAGATTATGAGTCATCTGGATAAAGAATCTACAAATGGTGTATACCGGATGAGCGTATTGATGGATGAGAATGCCGAGGAAGCGAAAACCGTTTCCAAACAGTGCTGTAATATGTACGGGCGTCCTGCTTCAGAGACGGTGGGGCTTTTAGATATGTATACGGATATGAATGCCGGGAAACCGGATAATGAATAAGCTGAGAAATAGTATGGAGGAACAGATTATGGTACAGTTTGATTATGGGCGGGTAAAAGACCCACAGTTTTTTAAGGAGAATGTGCTTCCCGCGCATTCGGCACATGTTATTTTTCGGAATAAAAAAGAGTTTGATGCGAAGGAAAGCTCCCTAAAGCTGTCGTTAGACGGTGTCTGGAAATTTTCTTATGCCGTAAATATTGCTTCTGCCATAGCAGGATTTGAAAAGCCGGAATACGATTGTAAACCTTGGGCGGATATCCGTGTGCCGGCGCATATCCAGATGGAAGGGTATGATGTTCCGCAGTATGCGAATGTTCAGTATCCGTGGGATGGCAGGGAGGATATAAAACCCGGTGAGATTCCGGAGCGTTTTAATCCGGTTGCAAGCTATGTGAAATATTTTGAAGTGCCGCAGGCAATGCAGGGGAAAGAACTACGCATTTCTTTTCAGGGGGTTGAAAGCGGCATGGCGCTTTGGTTAAACGGATCCTATGTAGGTTATAGTGAAGATAGCTTTACACCGTCCGAATATGATATCACGCCTTATGTCAAGGAAGGAGAAAACAAACTTGCAGTGCAGGTTTATAAGTGGACGTCTTCAAGCTGGTGTGAAGATCAGGATTTCTTCCGTTTTTCCGGTATTTTCCGCAGTGTTTATCTGTATGCTGTGCCGTCGGCACACATAGAGGATATGCGTGTAAAGACATTATTTGAAGATAACGATTTTGGTAAAGCGGTATTGGAGGTTCAGACAACGGCATCCGGAGAGGGAAGCGCCCATTTTCAGTTGAAAGATGGAGAAAAAGTCCTTTTTACACATGAGGAGCAGATTGGAAACGGAGAGCCGGATGAAAACGGCAGACGTGTCTTTACCTTATGTGAAGAAATAGTGGAGCCGAAACTTTGGAGTGCGGAAGCGCCTTATTTGTATCAGATGGAGATAGAGGTGCTTGACACAGCAGGGGAAACGGTGGCATATCCGACACAGGCAGTCGGTGTCCGCAAATTTGATATGA
>CAMWMM010000259.1 GCA_947175285.1 uncultured Lachnospiraceae bacterium | reverse complement strand
TTTCATTCACATTGGCGAGTACGCTGTCAAAATCATTCAAATCGGCAAATTTGATATTGCCAATCATCGGCTCAAACGCTTCCCTGTAATGCGGATTACCCGTAACGGAGAGTGCTCCCATCGTTCTGCCGTGGAAAGAATGGTTCATCGCTATGATTTCATGGTCTGTCGTACCGTCTTTTAAATAAGCATACTTTCTCGCTGCCTTGATTGCGCCCTCAATCGCCTCCGCACCGCTGTTCGTAAAAAAGACTCTGTCCATCCCGGAAACTTCTTTTAACTTCTTCGCGGCTTCGATTGCCGGCATATTATAATAATAATTGGATGTATGAATAATCTTGTCAATCTGGGCTTTTAAGGCATCATTATATTCTTTATTCTGATATCCTAACGCGAAAACCGCAATACCGGATACAAAGTCCAGATATTTTTTCCCTTCTATATCATAGAGATAAACGCCCTCTCCTTTGTCAAATACAATCTGGTAGCGGTTGTATGTGTGCAGAAGCGCTGTTTCCGCTTCATTAATGTATTCCTGCATACTCATATGGTTTCTTTTCCTTTCTGAATGTATTAATTAGCAATAATACGTTGCTTCTCCAAAAAAAGTAATCCATTTCTGAATCACTTCATTGCTGCATTTTCCGTTGGGTTCCCTTCCGAAACGTGCACATGAACAGGCTCACTTGGTCTGCCTTCATTCGCCCAAAAATAAATCCAATAGGGTCCAATTCTAAAAACCTGAGGCATTCATGAATCCTCCTTCTTTCGAAAACTCAATTATTAAATGTGCAGTTGACTTTATGATATCCATGAAGTAATTTACCTCTTCCTCCGAATAGCCATTAATTTCTGTGCGATATGACGGCAGATAGCACGTCATATTGTGAAAGCAGTCTTTCTCATCCGGTGTCTCAATATAAACCTTTACCTCACCATTTTCTAATTGTTCCGAATGAACAATCTCTGTATTATCTTCTAAAGTCATAAATGGATACATCATAATTATCTCTCCTTACAATACCGAATTATTTAAGTAATTGCCTAGTTCATCTCCGGAGTAATAACTATAAACAAATCATATGACAGATACTGCTTATTATCCGCAGCCATCATATCAGCCCTAAAGCGTTCCGGAGAACCTTCGCCAATCAAAAGGTCTTTTGTGCCCGCCTGAAACATAGCATCCATCAGCGCCTTTCTTTCCACTTCTGTCATATCCTCCGGCGCAAAGACTGCAATACGCGGTTTAGAAAACAGCTTTTTGCCCCATGTTTTCTGAATCATATGTCTGAACATATGGACAGCGACCAAATAATCCGCAATCATTCCCCGCCGCAGAGGCGAAAAGACCAGAACGCCATCCATATTTTGGAGAGCCATTTTTTCCGCATCCGCTCCTATTGCCAGAATTTTCTTGTCATTCTGTGAAAATGCAATAAGGGATTTTTCCCTTAGTACCACACTTCCATCCTTACTACGTATTTCTATATTCGAAGGCTCATAATACTTAATTTCTTTCAATCTCAAAATCTCCTACGCAAAATCTCCTGTTGTTTTGTTCAATAAACTGATTTTTAATGTATTGTATCACATTCCATCTGCGTGTAACTTATATTCTGAAAATGCACTGATTCTTTATGCTTCCGATATTGTTCCCAAAAATCATTGTTTTGCGTATCAAAAACAGACCAATCTACCACGCTGATATCCGGAATGGACAACTCTGCTTGTGCACAGCCTTGTACTCGCCATACATATTCTGAATCTATAAATGTCTGCATAATAAAATCCAACTTATATTGGATATGTATTTCATTTTCTGCCAAAAAAAATTTTTCTACAAAAGAATCTTCAACATCTAAAATCTCACATTTAGTTGTTTTATTAATAATCTCTTGCTTGTTGTCTAAGTAATTAATATCCTTTAACATTTTAGGCAACTCCAAAACCTCTTCTATTTTATCACCAACACATTCTAAAAGAAATTCTTCAAGAGTATTATTCAATAAATCGCTTATTTCATCATTCATAATCTTTTTTCATCCTCTTCGAAATTGTAATAATAAATCCTACCTTAATGCTTTCGACAAATACAAAACCAAATCGTCATCATTACAGCAATCCGCATACTGCGGGCAAACCTCATCTCGATACCAAACGCCGCTTCCATCCGGAATATATCCTCGCTTCACATACATTCTCTGAGCGCTGCCGTATCCGCTATGCAGACCGACACCGAGATAAACAGTATCTGAATAATCCGAAGCAATTTTCTCCGCAATATCCATCAGTTTGCTTCCGATACCGTTATTTCGATGCTTTTCAAGTACGCCGAAATCCACAATTTCAGGATATCCCTGCTTTGCAAAAGGACCAATTTCAGGATTCGGATATACATTGATATATCCGGCTACATTTCCCTGATACTCTGCTACTAATACCACGCTCTTTCCTTCTGCCTGATGTTGCAATCGCATTTCATACTTATCTATAGTCTGATTCCATCCCTGGGCTACCTCCTCACAAGTAATGATTTGCGCATCGCTCTGTACCATATCACGAATGACTGTCTTTTCATCTTTATAATAAATCATATCTTTAAAACGACTCCAAATCCATCACATCTATATCCTCGTCTTTGACAATCGCCGTACCAATACCTTTCTTGGTAAAGATTTCCAAAAGCAGGCAGTGCGGAATCCGTCCGTCAAGGATATGTACACGGTTTACGCCGTTTTTAATCGCGCTCGTACAGTTATTCAGTTTCGGAAGCATACCGCCGCCGATAAATCCCTCTTCAATCAGTTTATCCGCCTGAGAAGCGGAAATTCTGGAGATGAAAGAACTTTTGTCATTGATATCCTTATATAATCCCTCGATATCGGTTAAAAATGCCAGTTTTTCAGCACCGACCGCCTTAGCTACGGCACACGCCGCATCATCGGCATTGATATTGTAGGTCTGGAAATGGTCGTCCATTCCAATCGGAGCCACAATCGGCAGAAAATCTTTTTCTATTAAGTCAAATAATACTTTCGGATTTACTTCCCTGATATCGCCTACAAAACCGATATCCTGCCCATCGGCATATTTCTTGTCAACTTTTAACAAACCGCCGTCCTTACCGCTGATGCCGACTGCTTTGACGCCGAGTTCCTGCACCATGCTCACAAGGCTTTTGTTTACTTTATTCAGCACCATTTCGGCAATTTCCATCGTTTCCGCATCCGTTACGCGCAGTCCGTTAATAAACTCCGCTTCCTTACCGACTTTGCCGACCCAGCGGCTGATTTCCTTGCCGCCGCCATGAACGATAATGGGTTTAAAACCTACCAGTTTTAACAGCGTAACGTCCTTAATGACATTCTTTTGCAGTTCCTCATTACTCATAGCACTGCCGCCGTATTTTACGACGATGTATTTTCTGTTGAATCTCTGAATATAAGGAAGCGCTTCAATCAGTACCTCCGCTTTTGATAAGATGGTGTTCATATCGTTTTCCATATCTTTTGGTTCCTTTCCTTTAACTGCGGTAGTCCGCATTGATTTTAACATAATCAAATGTAAGGTCGCAACCCCACGCTGCTGCCTCGGCATTGCCGCAATTCATATCCGCAAGAATCCTTACTTCCGGTGAAGAAAGAATCTGTGTCGCTTCCTCCTCACTGTAATCTAACATAACGCCGTTTTTATAAGCAGGCAGGCTCTTTTCTTCATTTTCCAGATAAAGGTCTACCAGATTCGGGTCAAATTCCACGCCCGAATAACCAAGTGCACAAAAAGCCCTGCCCAAATTGGCATCATGACCGAAAATAGCGGCTTTTGTCAGATTGGAACTGATGACGGAACGGCTTAAAATCCGTGCATCTTCCTTTGTCTTTGCATGGATGACTTTTACCTCAAATAACGCCGTAGCGCCCTCGCCGTCTCCTGCCATTTTCTTTGCCATTGTCTCATTGATATAATGAAGTGCTTCCCTGAATTTGTCGTAATCTTCATTCTTTGATGTAATTTCAGGGTTGCCCGCCATACCGTTTGTCAAAATGACAAGTGTGTCATTTGTGGACGTATCGCCATCCACCGATATCATATTAAAGGTATCTTTCACATCTTCACGCAATGCTTCCTGTAACAGTTCTTTGGAAATCGCAATATCCGAAGTGATAAACCCAAGCATGGTGCACATATTCGGATGAATCATGCCGGAGCCCTTGCACATACCGCCAAGCGTCACCGTCTTTCCGCCGATTTCAATCGTGACTGCTGCCTGTTTTGATATTGTATCGGTCGTCATAATGGCTTCCGCCGCCATCTGTCCTGCTTCTATTGTGTCTTTCTTCTTTTCCGCAAGCGCTTTTACGCCTGCCGCTATCCTGTCCACCGGAAGCTGCATACCAATAACGCCTGTAGACGCCACGATAACCGCATCCTCTGAAATCTGTAAACACTCCGCTGCCGCCTGTGCAGTCTTTTTACAGCACTCATATCCCTCACTTCCGGTACATGCATTGGCAATACCCGCATTTACAACAACAGCGTGTACCGCCGGAGAATGTGCCACAATCTCCTTATCCCATAAAACAGGAGCCGCTTTTACCATATTACTCGTAAAAACGCCTGCTGCCGTACACGGTGCCTCACTGTAAATAAGCGCCATATCCTTTCTGTTCTGATATTTAATCGCAGCCTCCACACCTGCTGCCTCAAATCCTTTCGCTGCGGTAACGCCGCCTTCTATAATATTCATTGTAATTTATACTCCTTTCTTCGGTTTAGATTTATTCCTCAATAAACGCCGTAATATTATCCTCATTCAATGTAAAATCATAATAATTCAAATCTTCCCTTTTTGTCCACCCGATTCTTTTCCAGAACGCATTGCCGATATCGTTTTTGGTGAACGCAATCAGGGAAACTTTATTGATATGTTCCTCTTTCAGGGCATTCATGCAAAAAACCACCATTTCTTTGCCAATGCCGCGCATCCGGTAATCTTTCGCCACACAGACATGGTACAGGCAGCCGCGTCTTCCGTCATGTCCGCATAAAATAGAACCTACGATTTTCCCATCCTCGATGGCAACAACGCTGCTAGTCGGATTTCTTTTTAAAAAAGCCTCTACGCCCTCTCTGGAATCATCCACACTGCGGATGCCAAAGCCCTTAATCGTCATCCAGAGACTGCGTACCTCATCATAGTCATCTATCGTCATTGTCCGTACCATGTTATATAAACCTCCGTTTGTATCCTGCCATTTCTATAATTCCACGACAGTGTAATCATGTCCCGTAAAGGGAAGAAATTTTTCCAAAACATCTGCCATCTTCAATTTCAGACTGGAAGTATTGACGCAGGGATGACAACCTAAGTATTCATCTTTCAATACATCCCTGTCAATCAGCAGTTTTACCTGATGTTCGTTGTCGTTCATCAATCCCATAATGCTGACCGAGCCAGGCGTAATATTCAGAAACCGCTCCATATATTCAGCCCCGGCAAATGACAATCTGGCGCTGCCTATCTGCTTCGATAAATCCTTTGTCAGAAACTTCTTTTCCCCCGGCATCAAAAGAAGATAAAATGCTGTTTTCTGTGAGTTGCACAAAAACAGGTTCTTACATATCTGAATGCCAAGCAGTTTATCTACATTTTGACAATCCTCAATGGATGCCGCTTCTTCATGGTCTACCCGTTCATAGGGAATATGCAGTTCTTCCAGCAAATCATAAACTGCCATCTCTTTTGCCAGCCTGCCCTCCGGTGAGGGTTTCGTTGTAACCGGCGTTGTATCCTGTATCATCGTGAAATTATACTCCTTTACTTATGGGAAGAGTGGAACCAGTTCCAGCCCTTCGCTCTCCGGCAGCCCAAACATCAAATTCATATTCTGCACCGCCTGTCCTGCCGCGCCTTTTACGAGATTATCAAGCGCGCCCATCATAATAATGCGCCCGGTTCTTTCATCAATCACAAAATTAATGTCCACATAATTGCTGCCCTCTACCCATTTCGTTTCCGGACAGACACCTTTTTCCAGAACGCGGACAAACTTTTCATTCTGATAATATTTATCATATACTGCCTTAATCTGCTCATAATCCGGCAGTCCTGTGCTTCCGTCCGCTTTCTCTACCGGAAGAAGCGTTGCATATTCCGTTACAAGAATGCCCCTGTTCATCGGAACAAGGTGGGGAGTAAAGTTAAGTGTAAGCGGCTTTCCTGCCGCATATCCTAACTGTTCTTCAATCTCCGGAGTATGTCTGTGGCTTGCCACGCCGTATGCCTTAATGTTTTCATTCACTTCACAGTACAGATTCGGTACTTTTGCTCCCCGTCCTGCGCCGGAAGTACCGCTCTTAGCATCAATAATCAATGTATCGGGGTCAATCAGCCCTTCTTTTACCAATGGATAAGCCGTCAGGATAGAACAGGTCGTATAACATCCCGGATTCGCCACGAGCCTTGCCTTTTTGACATCCTCCCTGTTCAGCTCACAAAGTCCGTATACGGCTTCCTCTATATATTGCGGCGACTTATGCCCAATGCCGTACCATTTTTCATATATCGCCACATCTTTAATCCTGAAATCCGCGCTCAAATCAATTATCTTTACTTTTGAAAGAATATCGTCATTCACAAGCGATGCGCAAAGCCCCTGCGGTGTTGCCGTAAAAATAACATCCACCTGATTTGCCAGTTCCTCCATATTATCATCCATGCAGACATCATCCACAATCTTAAACATATTCTGATAAACCTGCGCATATTTCTTATCTATATAACTTCTCGAACCATACCATACAATCTCCACATCCTTGTACGCCGTCAAAATCCTGACCAGTTCCGCACCTGCATATCCTGTTGCTCCAATAATTCCTGCTTTAATCATTTTTATCATGTCCTTTCCTATACACAGGCTGTCAAACCTGCGTTTTCTATTCTATCACACTATTCCGCGATAGTATATAAATTTCTCCTTTTTCTGCAAAACGTGAATTTCAGGTATCAATTCTTTTTAGTTCATGTATATTTTTATTTCGATACACTAAATCAT
>CAMWMM010000258.1 GCA_947175285.1 uncultured Lachnospiraceae bacterium | reverse complement strand
GATATGAAAGAAGAGGGCAGGCGTGAAGGCAGAGAAGAAGGAAAGCAAGAGATCAACCGTTTAAATCAACTTCTCGCGGAGCAGAATCGTACGGAAGATATCATTCGAGCCGCTAAAGATACGGAATATCAGAAAAAACTATTTAAGGAATTTCAGATATAGAAGTTTTTGCCATACTATGTTAAAATCTATCTGGTAATAGTAGTAACTTATTGATATTAGGACATTATTATGATAGAGGAGTAAACTATGCTGGAATTAAAAAATATTTCTTTTGAAGTGTCGGAAGAAGAAACTCAGAAAGAAATCGTACGCGACATTACCCTGACAGTGCCGGAACATAAATTCATAGTAATTACGGGACCAAATGGAAGCGGAAAATCTACACTGGCAAAATTGATTGTGGGAATAGAGAAACCGACTTCCGGCAGTATTTATTTAGACGGTGTCGATATTACGGAAAAAAGCATTACGGAGCGCGCAAATATGGGAATTAGTTTTGCGTTTCAGCAGCCGGTGCGTTTCAAAGGGCTTGAAGTGTTGGATTTGCTTCGTATCGCGTCCGGCAGACAGCTTTCTGTTTCGGAAGCCTGCAATTACCTTTCGGAGGTCGGACTCTGTGCCAGAGATTATATCAGACGGGAAGTGAATGCCAGTCTTTCCGGCGGGGAATTGAAGAGAATCGAGATTGCGACGGTCTTGGCAAGGGGAAGCAAACTTGCTGTTTTTGATGAGCCGGAGGCGGGAATTGATTTATGGAGTTTTCAGAATCTGATACAGGTTTTTGAAAGAATGCAGAAGAGAAACCGCGACGGTTCCATTGTCATCATTTCCCATCAGGAGCGTATTTTAAATATTGCGGATGAGATTGTCGTAGTTGCGGATGGAAAGATTGCCGACAGGGGTGCTAAAGAGCTGATTCTGCCGAACCTTTTAGGGACATCTTCCGCTGTCAGCCAGTGTACAAGAACGGTAATATGATAAGAAAGGAAGATGACAATAGAATGGACACCATACAGAAACGATTATTACAGGAAGTTGCAGGTTTACATGAGGTGCCGGAGGGCGCTTACAATATCCGTGCAAACGGGCAGATGGCGGCAAGAAATACAACAGCCAATATAGATATTATCTCGAAAGAAGATGTAAGCGGTATTGATATTCATATTAAACCGGGTACAAAAAATGAAAGTGTGCATATTCCGGTTGTTTTAAGTACAAGCGGATTGAAAGAGACTGTCTATAATGATTTTTATATTGGAGAGGATGCCGATGTTATCATTGTGGCAGGATGCGGCATTGATAACTGCGGAGGACAGGATTCGGAGCATGACGGCATTCATCGTTTTTACCTTGAAAAAAATGCCAAAGTGAAATATGTAGAAAAACATTATGGCTCCGGAGATGGTACGGGAAAACGTATTTTGAATCCTGGCACGGAAGTTTATATGAAAGAAAACAGCACCATGGAGATGGAAATGGTGCAGATTAAAGGTGTGGATTCCACAGAAAGAAAAACGACGGCGGAGCTTGCAGCAGGAGCGAAATTGATTGTTCATGAGCGTTTGATGACGCATGGCGAGCAGAAAGCGGTCAGTTATTATGAAGTAAAACTAAACGGAGAGGGTGCGGGCGCTGATGTTATATCCCGTTCCGTGGCAAGAGACACTTCCTATCAGAAGTTTGATTCCCGCATTGTAGGGAATGTACCCTGCAGCGGACATACGGAATGTGACGCTATTATTATGGATAAGGCAAAAGTCCTTGCCGTGCCGCAGTTAGAGGCAAATGATGTGGATGCGGCGCTGATTCATGAAGCTGCAATCGGTAAGATTGCAGGGGAACAGATTATTAAACTGATGACGCTTGGACTGACGGAAGAAGAAGCGGAAGAGCAGATTATTAACGGATTCTTGAAATAGCAAGAAGGGGGATTAGAATGGAACTAAAATCTCGTAAGGACGTCCCGGTGGAATTAACCTGGGATTTGTCTTTAATATACAAGACAGAAGAAGAGATGTACCTAGATGTTGACAAAGTGAAAAGCTTAAGTGAGCGTATGGTAGAAGAGTACAAGGGAAAACTGCATACGCCGCAGAGTGTCAATGCCTGTCTGGATGATTACAGGGAAATTGTACGCATGCTTACGTTAGTCAGTACCTACTGTGATTTGGCTGTTTCCGTGGATTATTATGATACCCATAATCAGGAGCGAAATGATAAAATCAGCCGTTTTGTGGCACAGACTCTCAGTATGCTCAGTTTTATTGACAGTGAAATAGCACAGCTAAGCGAAGAGGTATTAAAACAGGCAATTGACAGTGCCATAAAGAATAAATGCTACTTACAGGATGTTCTCAGGGAAAAACCGCATAAACTGCACCCGGAGGCAGAGCGTGTTTTAGCAGCGCTTAGACAGACCGTAAGCGCGCCTTATCAAATATATAATATGGCAAAACTTGCCGATATGAAGTTTGAGTCTTTTAAGGTAGAGGGAAAAGAGTATGAACTCGGCTATTCCCTGTTTGAAGATAATTACGAATATGAAAAAAATACGCCGCTTCGCCGAGCGGCATTTGAGGCATTCTCCGCTAAAATCCGTGAGTATGAAAATGTGACGGCGGCCGCATATAATACCCATGTACAGACGGAAAAGACGATAGCTACGTTAAGAGGATTTGATTCTGTGATAGACTCGCTTCTTTTTCAACAAAAAGTAACGCGGGATATGTATGACAGGCAGATAGATCTGATTATGGAAAAACTGGCACCTCATATGCGCAGATATGCCAAATTATTAAAGCGGATACATAAACTGGACAATATGACATTTGCGGATTTAAAGATAGCCGTTGACCCGGAATATGACCCTAGTGTTACGATAGAGGAATCCAAGGATTATATGGAAAAAGGACTTGCCGTTTTAGGGCAGGACTATATAGAGACAACAGTAAAGGCAGCTTACCGTGAGCGCTGGGTGGACTTTGCACAGAATGCAGGAAAGTCCACGGGCGGATTCTGCGCCAGCCCTTATGGGAAAAATTCTTATATTCTGTTATCGTGGCATAATCGTATGTCGGATGTTTTTACCCTCGTCCACGAACTTGGGCATGCCGGGCATTTTCAGTTATGCAACAGTGCACAGTCTGTTTTTGATACGAATATTTCCAACTACTTCGTGGAAGCGCCTTCAACCATGAATGAACTTTTACTGGCGCACTATTTATTAAAGACGGCTCCTGATTTGCGTTTCCGCCGCTGGGTATTATCCTGTATGATAAGCAATACCTACTATCACAATTTTGTCACGCATTTGCTGGAAGCCGATTTCCAGAGAAAAGTTTACAGAATTGTTGATGAGGGAGGCAGCGTGAATGCGGAGACATTAAATGTGCTTATGAAAGAAACACTGCAGAACTTCTGGGGAGATGCTGTGGAGATTTCCGATGACGCCGCTCATACTTGGATGCGTCAGCCGCATTATTATATGGGACTGTATTCCTACACATACAGTGCCGGACTGACGATTGGCACACAGGTTTGTAAGCGGATTGAAAATGAGGGGGAAACTGCCGTGGAGGACTGGAAAAAAGTTCTTGCAGCAGGAAGCACGATGGATTCCGTAGAACTTGCAAAGACGGCGGGCATCGATATCACTACCGATGCGCCGCTGCTTGATACTATTTCCTATATTGGGGAAATTATTGACGAAATTGAACGTTTGACGGACGAACTAGAATAATTTATTCGCGCCCGTCCCAGCAATACGTACAAAGTTTTGATTTATCAATGCCTACGGAGGCAATCATATCGTCCAGACGATGATAACGGAGAGAAGTGAAGTTGAGCTTCTCTCTTATTTTTTCCAACATATCCTGATATTCCGTCGATTCCGGGTCAGCATAGACGGATAGGTTGGGATACTTATTATCTCCTTCCATTTCTTTGATAACCTGACGGGTAATCAGTTCCATTTCGGAAGATGAACGCGAAAAGTTCAAATATTTACAGCCGTATAAAAGCGGCGGACAGGCAGGACGGATATGTACTTCTTTTGCACCGCTCTGATAAAGGAATTCCGTTGTTTCCCTAAGCTGTGTACCTCGTACAATGGAGTCGTCTATTAATAACAGGCTCTTATCTTTAATCAGTTCATGAACGGGCAGCAGCTTCATTTTTGCAATCAGGTTCCGCTGGCTTTGTATGGTCGGCATGAAAGAACGGGGCCATGTAGGTGTATATTTAATAAAAGGTCTTGAAAAAGGGATACCGGACTCGTTGGCATAACCGATTGCATGGGCGATTCCGGAATCCGGTACTCCTGCAACAATATCCGGGGTTGCATTATCACGTTTCGCAAGCATAGCGCCGCATTGATATCGCATCTGTTCTACGTTGACGCCCTCATAGGAAGAAGAGGGATATCCATAGTAAATCCAGAGAAATGTGCAGATTTTCATATCCTTGCCCGGTGCAACAAGAGTCTTTGCGCCTTCCGGAGTTATGATTGCAATTTCACCCGGACCGAGTTCCCGTTCGTCCTGATAGCCCAGGTTCAGATAGGCAAAACTTTCAAAGGTAACGCAGTAGGCGGAGTCTTTTTTGCCGATGATGACAGGCGTACGTCCGAGACGGTCTCTTGCCGCGTAGATGCCTTTTGGGGTCATCACTAACATTGTCATGGAGCCGTCAATTAATTCCTGCGCATACTGCAACCCTTCGATGAGATTTTCTTTTTGGTTGATAATGGCGGATACAAGTTCTGTCATATTGATTTCGCCGCCGCTCATTTCCTGAAAATGAGCATGTCCGCTTTTGAAAAGCTGTCTTTCGATTTCTTCTTTGTTATTGATTTTACCTACCGTTGTAATCGCGTAAGTACCGTGATGAGAACGGATAATAAGAGGCTGCGGCTCATAATCGGAAATACAGCCTATGCCCAGATGACCGGACATGGTATTGGAGTCCTTATCGAACTTGGTTCTGAAAGGAGCGTTTTCAATATTATGGATTGCCCTGTCAAAACCGTTTTCTTTACTGTAACATGCCATACCGGCGCGTCTTGTCCCAAGATGAGAATGATAATCAGTACCAAAATATAAATCGAATATACAGTCTTCCTTTGAAGCGACGCCAAAAAATCCACCCATAATATTTTTCTCCTGTTCTGATGCCTAAGTTCGCAAGTTTCTCTATTTTATAGTATATACTATAAAAACTTCTTCTGTCAATTTATCATATTTTTTGATACAATAGTGTGAAGATATTCATTTACGGGGGAGACAGCATGATTTTTAAATGCAGAAACTGTGGCAGCAATACGGTTTATGAACCGGGCAGAAAAAAGATGTATTGTCCGCATTGCGAGAGCTTAGACAGCGAGGATATCATTCGGGACGGCTCTATAACACAATGCGGAAACTGTGGTGCGCCGCTTAACATAAACCAATATACTTCGGCAAGTAAATGCTCCCACTGCGGCAGTTATATAGTTTTTCAGGAAAGAGTGGAGGGCGAATATGAGCCGCAGCTGATTCTGCCGTTTAAAATTAATAAAGATACGGCAGTAGAGATGCTGCATAAGGAATTTAAGAAAAAAACATTTCTGCCGTCCACTTTTTTATCGGAAAAGAGTTTAGAGGCTCTTCAGGGTATCTATGTGCCGTTCTGGATGTATGACTATCAGGTGCATTACGATTTTGCCGGACAGGGAACTAAAACGCGAAGCTGGGTCAGCGGGGATACGGAATACATAGAGACTTCTTACTATGAGATTATCAGAAAAATGGAAGCAGATTTTGATAAAGTTCCGGTAGATGCGTCTTTGGCAATGGATGATGGCGAGATGGATTTGATGGAGCCTTATACCTATCAGGAACTGGAGCGCTTTGATCCAAGATATATGTCCGGTTTTTTTGGAGAAGTATATAATCAGAGTGCGGAACAGTTGGAGGAACGCGCCGGGAGAAAAGTAAGAAATGCTTCCGAACAGTTGATGCACCAGTCTATTCTGGGATATGATTCGGTAAAACCCATAAGAAAGAATTTAAATGCAAATAGAAATAACACTCGCTATGCACTTATGCCGGTATGGATGTACTTGTACCAATACCGCGGAAAAACGTGGCGGTTCCATGTCAATGGGCAGACAGGTAAAGTGGCGGGCAAAACGCCGGTGTCGAAAGAAAAAGTCATATTATATGGTTTTTCCGTCTTTGCCTGTGTCAGTGCGCTTGTGCAGCTTGCCATTGCGATTTTGGAGGTGTTGTAGATGAGAGAGTATATCAGGTATTTTAAATGGGTATATATTTCGATTGCGGTTTTGGCGGCTGTTTTGTTTCTGATAAAAGGCATTCATAGTATTTCGGCAAAAGCGGGATACTATGAGAGAACGAATACGGAATGCAAAACAACACAGCGAGTCTTTGATTACGGTAATGTATTAACAGACAGCGAGGAGCACAAACTGGAGGAACTGATTGCCAAACGGGAGAAACAGACGCAGTGCGATATTGTTTTGATTACATTAAATGAATCGTTAAAGGAATACGCCAGAAGTATAGAGCCGAATGTATCTTATGATGAGTTTGTCAGAGTCTATGCGGAGCAGTTTTATGAGGAGAACTGTTTCGGCTATGACAAGGCAAACGGTGACGGAGTCCTTTTGATTGATAACTGGTATCGTGAGGATAACGGTAAAATCTATACATGGTTTTGTACGACAGGGATTGTGAAGGAAACTTATTCCGATGCGGATATCGATCATATTCTGGACAGAGTATACCGATATGTGGAGCATAATCCATATCGCGCTTATAAGACTTATATCAATGATTTTTATGACGACATGACAGGAAGCAGACTTTTTTCTATGGATGTACCGAAAGGACTGCCTTTTCTTCTTGGTATTGTGGCAGCAGCGTTATTTATTCCTTTAAACTGGAAATCCGGAAGCGGCAGTAATACTACAACGGCAGTGACTTATGTGAATGGAGGAAGGGAACAGTTTACGAATAAGCAGGATATCTTCATTAGAAAATCCGTTGTAAAACACCGTATACA
>CAMWMM010000257.1 GCA_947175285.1 uncultured Lachnospiraceae bacterium | reverse complement strand
GTAATAAACTTTCTGCTCTTCATTATCATATATCAAAAATGCGCCGTCCAAACTGCTCTTTGCATTATGGTACTGCTGTTTCCGGGCAATAAATTCACACCGTTTTTTAACCAGTTCATCAATATCCGGCAAAATAAGTATGCGCGCAGATGTGGTATTCTGATCAACTTTTATCCGCCAGTTTTGCTCTTCTGGTTCCATACTTATTTGCCTGATTGAGATAAACAGTTTTCCCTCCCGAATTTCTTTTTCATATGGTACTTGTAAACCATTTTTTATAATTTCCACCATGCTTGAATCTGTATAATTGCTTCCACAGACTATCTGCATTTCCATTTCTTCTCCCGGAAAAAGCACTGCTTTATTCAGATGTATTGACAAAGAATTGCCGTAAGATTCAACAATCTTTTGAAATTCCCGCATATCCTGAAACCAGAACAATTCCCACTCAATTTGAGCGGCTTCCCCCGGCATCAGATGTTCAATTTGCGGATGCAGAATAAAACTGCCCCTATCATTACTGATTGCTTCTTCGTTTCTCTGGATACTATATCCGTAAACGCTTCCATCCGTCAACATCAGACCGAGGTTAGATCCTGTCCCGCCCATTCTCACAGCGGCGATATACGACTGGTTCATCCCACACCAAATATGCGCATGGCACCTTTTCTTCATACAGATTTCAGCAGACTTATAATTGTCAGGAAGCGGAACCGTGATTCCAATTTCTCCCTTCAACCCAAAATAGTCTGTTTCCCTTTTATTCACAAATGTATATCGCTCCACAAGATTTCCTTCCTTGGAAAAAAATCTCTGAACCGTTCCTTCCATACCGTCAGGTAATGTGAGTTTTCCCCAATGCTTTCCTTCCTCTACCCAGTTCATCTGATACTCATCATTATCATTTATTATGCTGATAATGGTATTCTCTGTGTCCTCCTCAATTTGGAACCGGAAATTTTTTAACTGACCTTCTTTTTCTGACATACTTATCGCTATCCTTCCTGCTTTCCTGAAAAATATTTCCTGATAAAATAAGACGGTGTACAGCTCCACGCATGGCAATAGCTGTTTATAATCCGATCCCCGTAAGCCGACAAATCAGGATTTTCCATATCATAAACTTCCCAAAAACAATCCGCACCGGCTTTCACCATTCCACCCCAATATTTTTTAATATGCGCTTCTGCTTCCGACTTCATATCAGCAGCAATCAATGCCTCTATATAACAATGGTGCATATATGGTGTCATCATTCGTATTTCCGGACTTTTCTCTTTTAAACTCATAAGCAGCTTTTTTGTTTTCTCCTTTGAAAAAATGCCTGCTATTGCAAACCATACCTGAGATGCCCATGATATTTGCCGCATTTCTCCACTAACAAAGAACTCATTATCATCATCCCATAAGTACTGCACTGCTGCTTTTTCCAACTTTTCAATCAAACGGCTTATATAAAGTCTCTTATCCTCGTCCTTTAAAATGTCTGCAAGCTGTTCCGCTTGTTTTGATACAAAAATATAAACTGCCTGTGCTGCTGCCTGCTTATTCAAATCCTTGTGCCAGTCAATAAAACACCACCACCAATTATCAGGATGGTCTGTAACAACACTTCTTTCATCCAACGACTGCTCCGCTAATTCTATCTGCCTATATGCTATTTCCCAAAGTTCTTTTAATGTCTGCATATCATTGGTTGCCATATAATAATCATACAGGCAGGAAATAAAGAATAATGAATAGTCAAAAAGATTTATCGCTGTATCCACAATCACGCTTGGTTTAATATACAGACAACCGCCTGTTTTCCCAGACTCAAGAGGAACTGCCGCAAAAAGGTATAAACATCGTTTAACCAGATCATAATTCTGAAAAGTCACATAATTTGTCAATGCTTGCAGCCGCAAATCTCCAATCCAAAGTCTTCTGTCTCTCTTAGGTCCGTCTTCAAAAACCTCCTGCATACAGTCCTTCAACGTATTGATTGCAACCTCATCAATTTTTATTAATTCCGTGTCATTGCATTCCAGTTCAGTAATCTTTTTCATATCTGCAGATGTAACCGTTCTACAGGATACATTTTCAATCACTAATTGAAACTGGTGAGAAGTATCTAACACCTCAAATTCTATATAACGGAAAGCATATCTTCTTGGCATATTCACTTTATCAGGAAGGACATCTATAAATAAATATTCTTCCTGAAGCCAGCTGCTGCTTATATTGCCGTTATAATTCTCAAAAGGTTCTACAATCTCACAGATTGTCTCACCAAATTTTATTTTTAAATGAGCCGGATTATCTGGAGGGTTTCCTACTGTTCTTGCCTCAAAAGATATGTATCCAACACAATGCTGTCCAAAATCCAGACAAACTTTATCTCCTTTTTTCAAAGGCATCGATGACAAACATTCCACGTTACCAATAATCTTTGAATCATAACTACATCCTGTCTTATAGACTTCAACGACTTGTTTTGCCGTAACCGTATTATATATTAATTCCGGACTCAGCAATTCTGCCTTTTTTAAAAAACCCTGATTCATAAAACACCCCATTCCTGCTCAATTTACATTTTTACAATGTTATCCTTTTACAGAGCCAGCCATAACTCCACCAATTATATATTTTTGCATAAACAAATAGAAGATTAATAATGGCAAAACTCCAAGCACCATCATCGGAAACAGATTTGTCCAGTCCGTTGAAAACTGTCCTATATTCCGATATACTTCCTGCAAAATAACATCTTTTTCTCGTGTTTGCAAAAAATATAACGGTCCCATAAAATCGTTCCAGACATTTAATGTATTCAAAATTACAATCGTGGCAACCATCGGTTTTAACAATGGCAGTACAATAATAGCAAATATACGGAATACACCTGCCCCATCAATCCTTGCCGCCTCTTCTAATTCAATTGGAACAGTCGAAATCGAATTCTTCATCAAAAAAGTGGCAAATGGAATATTAATTGCAATATCAATTAGTATAACTGCCACAGGTGAGTTCATAAGTCCCAAGCTTCGCACCAGCTTATACAAACCAAGAATCGACATCTGATACGGAAACATCATTCCGGAAAGCAGAATCAGAAATATTATCTGCGTTATTTTGTATTTCTCTTTGCGATTCAAAACATAACCGCACATAGTACTGCAAAGAACGATGCCAAATACCGCACAAACCGTAATAACAAACGTATTCTTAAATGCCCTCGGATATTGCATTTTTTCATAGGCCTCTTTATAGAGTGTTAATTTCCATGAAGAAGGCAGTCCCATAGGACTTGCGGCTGCTTCTGCACCGGTCTTAAATGTCGTCACAATTAAGTAATATATCGGTGTAAGAACAATTAATGTCAACATAAGCAGAATTATATGCTTTAACAAATTTCGTATTATTATTTTCTTTTTCATTATCCCAGATAATCCTCCCATCTCTTAAATAATCCAAGCATTACTGCCGCAACCCCCATAGTTAATATGAGAAATATAATTCCAAAGGCAGAGGCATATCCAAAATTACCATCCGAGAACTTAGAGAACATCAATGTAAGAATGGTTTCTGTTTGATGTGCGGGACCTCCATTTGTCGTAGAGATGACAAGGTCAAATATTTTTAAACCGGAAATGGTACTGGTGACAAAATTGGTTTTTAAAGCCGGTGAAAGTCCGGGAATTGTAATATGCCAAAACTGCCGCCATCCAGTAGCGCCATCTACGGCTGCTGCTTCATACAAATCCTCGCTGATGCTTTGCAGACTTCCTAAGTAAATTACCATTGACCATCCAAACCACTGCCAAACAGAAATTACAATAATAGAAAAAAGTGCATTTTTTCCATTACCAAGGAAATTAACCTTTTCCAACCCCAGTCTTAACAAAAACTGATTAACAAGTCCATAATCACTAGCCGATAAAATATATTTCCATAGATAACCTACTACTAAAGTACTCAGTACCGCCGGTGCAAAGAATATTGCCCGATATACTGTTCTTCCCCTTAATTTTGAATTTAAAAAAACCGATATCGGAAGAGATATCAAACTTTGAATCACAACGGTTAACAAAGCAAACTCTAATGTATTTTTTAACCCCTTAATCAATATCCCGTCTGCAAACAATTGTCTGTAATTCTTTAAACCCGCAAAAGTTATATCTGGCGAATAATTTGTCCAGTTATACAAGCTGTATTTTGCTGTAAATATTAAAGGTATTATAAAAAACATTGCAAAGATTGCAACCGCCGGTATCACCATAATCACATATGGTATGTTGTTCTTTACTCTGCATTTTTTCATTTCTTCCTGTTCCTTTCTAAAAAACTGCTGTGCAAAACCTTTTTCGGGTAAACACAGCAGCTTTTTTCAATAAGAGCACTAAGATATCACTATTTTTATACTGTTTTATTCATATCTGATAGAATCTGCTTTTGTATCTATTGCCTTAATAAATTCATCGGCTGTTATATCACCGGAAATGACACCTTGAAGCTGTGCAGCCATTTCATCAATCAGCGACTGAGAAGGCATATTAACTGCCCATCTATTTGACGGGAAAGCAATATTTCCACTATTTATCGTATCCCTGACATAATCGTATTCTTCCGGCATACTCGGCGTAACACCACTCCTGTAACTTGTACCGCCAACATTAGCGTCTGCAAACGCCTGTTGAACTTCAACGGATGCAAGTGCAATTAATGCAGCTTCAGCGCCGTCATGATTTTTCGTATTGACATTAATACCAAAGCAGGCAGCCGGTCCGCCCAGAACATAAACATCTTCTCCTGTCTCACTAAGCTGTGGGAGCATTGCAAAATTTACACCGGATTCTTTCAGTTCATTGTACTGCCAAGGTCCCCCATGCAAAAATGCAACTTCGCCATTTTTAAAAGTATTAAGCATTTCCTGACAGGAAATACCAAGGGATTCCGGCGCAATCAATCCTTTATCAATTAATGTATACCATTTATTTACGCAATCATCAATATTTCCCGACATTGTTACTTCGCCCATTGCAAATTTCTCGTCAAAGCCGATTCCATCCTTATTTGCGCTGTTATTATGATAAAAAGAATTTTCAAGATATCCCATCAGGCAGGAATACGCCGTACTGTCATCTGCCAATCCAAAACCATATGCCGTATATCCTTTTGCATTGATAGTTTCACAATCAGCGACAAATTCGTCAAATGTTTTGGGTACCTCTAACCCACACTCGTTTAGAATATCCATGTTGCACCAAATTCCGGAAAACCATCCATAAGACGGAATTCCATACGTTTTGCCACCCATAGTACACAATGCCATTCCTGCCTCGTTAAACTCTGAAACAAAATCATAGCTCGATATATCTTCCACATTCCCAGCTTTCATTTCTGCGGGGAAATTAGAGCCGTCCATGATAATATCCGGTCCCTCACCTGCTGCAAGTTGCGTACTCAGCACCGTATTAAAATTTGTATTGTCTACATATGTATATTCCATTACATACGTTCCGCCAAGCTGCTTATTCACTTCTGCAAGAATGGGTTCCATATCCGGTTCATCATACCATCCCATCATCGTGATTGTTACTGCATCACCTGCTGCCGACCCGCTCTCAGCTGTATTTTCTTCTGATACATTCTCTTTTTCTGCATTTGCGCTTGATTCGGCTTCTACATTTTCATTTCCAGTATTTCCCGAATTACCGCTGCCGCTCGAACCACATCCCGCTATCATAGTTACTGTCAGTCCGGTGATGAGCAGCAGACTTAAACATTTCTTTTTCATGATCAATCCCTCTTTTCTCTAGAATTATTATATTTAAAATTATAGAGAGTATAAGAGCACTATAAAATAATAAAAAATTTATCTGTCTATCAATTTTTTAAGGTCTACCGATTTTTTACTGAATCCTGATTACAGAAGTAGTGCCTGTCCCATCTGCCATAATCTCAACTCCATATGACGCGCCACATAAAAGCTGAATCCGATTATGTACATTGCTGACTCCATATCCATAATCGGATATGGCCATCTTATTGTTTCCTATTTTTTTATAAAGTTCCATTCCATTATCCTTAATCCAAATCACAATGGTTCCGCTTTCTTCCTGAATCCGGATTGAAATTTTTCCCCTGCTTTCCCTTAACGTATCCGTTCCATGTTCGATTGCATTTTCTACCAGCGGCTGCATAATAAAAATAGGAATAGTCCTGTTCATAAGCTTCTCGTCAATATGATATTCCACATCAAAAGCATCCTCGTGCGCCATTAGCTGCAATTTAAGATAGGCTTTGATATTTTCGACCTCTACCGATAACTTATCCATATTCACCCCTTTGTTCAGAGCGGTTCTATAAAATGAAGCAAGCTGTGTGGTAATCTCATAAATGCGATCTTCTCCATTCTCAATTGCAATCCAATTAATTGCTGACAAATTATTGTACAAAAAATGCGGATTGATTTTTGACTGCAACAAATTCAATTCCAAACTCTTTCTATCCAATTCCGATTTATACACTTTATCAATTAACACCTGAATTTTCTTTAACATTTGGTTAATGCTCCGTGCTAGCTCTCCAATCTCATCTCCGGACGATTCATCTACCCGTATTTCAAAATTATCTTCTTTCACTTCTTTTACACTATCAATGATCTTATACAAATATTTCAGTAATGATTTCGTACTGGAATTAACCGCAATTAATCCAAATGTAAGTAAAAAAATAACAATCACAAATGACGAAACGATTTGTGGGTGAAATATATTAGAAAAATAACTCTTGTCAATACCATAAAAAATCTGCCATTCTGAACCTTCCAAATTTTTTATTACTTCGTATTCATTTTCTGCACTATCTGAATCTGTTGCATTTGTATATTCAAAACAGAGCATATCCTCGCCATATATACGCACTTTGACAGGTATCTCTGCAAACATTGATAAACTATTGGAAAAAATATCTTTCTTTATTTCAATTTTTATTACACCCAGCTTCTTTTCCGGAAAGCTGCTTACGATTCTCCTTGTTATATAATATTTTCCATCTTTATACCACCACAAAGTATTTGATGTATTCATT
>CAMWMM010000256.1 GCA_947175285.1 uncultured Lachnospiraceae bacterium | reverse complement strand
AAATCACATTTTCTGTAACGATATCGAAAAGCAGGTTCTTTCGGGTCAAATACCAGTTTCCCGTCATACTTTTGCACCAACAGCGGGATATTCTCTACCGCTATCGCCGCATCCGTACGGAACTGGAATTGAAGCAGTTCATTTTTTCCTTTCACTTCGGGCATAAAAAGTCTGTGCGCATTTACTCTGATAAGCGCAATCCGAAGCAGATTATCAACAGATTTCGGAATTTCGCCGAAACGGTCAAGCAGTTCTTCCTTCATGTCATCGCATTCTCTGTCGTTTTCAATACCGGCAATCCGTTTGTAAATATCCAGTTTCTGTATTTCATTCACGATATAGGAGGGCGGGATATAAGCATCCACGTCCAAATCAATTGTCGTATTGAAATCTTCTATAGTCGCAATACCCTTTATATTTTTTACCGCCTCATTCAGCATTTTACAATACAAATCATATCCTACAGCCTGCATATGTCCGTGTTGCCTTGCACCGAGAATATTTCCTGCTCCGCGGATTTCCAAATCACGCATGGCAATCTTAAAGCCGCTTCCCAAATCGGTAAATTCCCGGATTGCCTCTAAACGTTTCTCCGCTACTTCTTTTAACATCTTATCTCTTTTATACATAAGAAAAGCATATGCTGTCCGATTGGAACGCCCTACCCTGCCGCGCAGCTGATAAAGCTGTGAAAGTCCCATATTGTCAGAATCATGAATAATCATGGTGTTCACATTGGTGATATCCAATCCGGTTTCGATAATTGTGGTAGATACCAGAATATCAATTTCTCCGGCAATAAAATCATACATGATACGTTCCAGTTCTCTTTCTTTCATCTGTCCGTGTGCAAAAGCCACAGTCGCCTCCGGAACCAGATTTTGAATGGATGCTGCGATATCCGCAATATGCGCAACTCTGTTATAAACATAATATACCTGTCCTTTTCTGGCAAGTTCTCTGACAATCGCTTCCCGCACCAGTTCCTCATTGTATTCACAGACAAAGGTCTGTATCGGCAGCCTGTCATTCGGCCCCTCTTCCAGCACACTCATATCACGAATGCCGATAAGACTCATATGAAGCGTTCTGGGAATCGGTGTTGCCGTAAGCGTTAAGACATCCACATCCTCTTTCATCTTCTTGATTTTTTCCTTATGAGTCACGCCGAAACGCTGTTCCTCATCTATAATAAGCAAGCCTAAATCCTTAAAAACAACATCATCCGAAAGTACCCTGTGCGTACCGATAACAATATCCACCATACCCTTACGCATTTCTTCCACTGTCTTTTTCTGCTCCGCAGCAGTACGGAAACGGGAAAGCAGTTCAATGCGTACCGGAAAATCTTTCATACGCTGTATAAAGGTATTGTAATGCTGCTGTGCCAGAATCGTTGTCGGCACAAGATATACTACCTGTTTTCCTTCCTGTACCGCTTTAAATGCGGCACGAATAGCAATTTCCGTCTTTCCGTAACCGACGTCTCCGCAAATCAGACGATCCATTATCTTGCTGCTTTCCATATCCGCCTTAGTATCGGCAATGGCATTTAACTGATCTTCCGTTTCCTCGTAAGGAAACATTTCCTCAAATTCTCTCTGCCAGACAGTATCTTCTCCGTACCTGTAACCGCTTTTTTGCTGTCTGTGCGCATACAGTTCCACTAAGTCCTGCGCAATTTCATTGACGGCGCTCCGCACTTTGGTTTTTGTCTTATTCCATTCCTGTGTTCCTAATTTATTTAACTTCGGCGTTCCGGCATCCGCAGAGGCATATTTTTGAATAACATCCAATCCGGTGGCAAGAATATAAAGATTACCGCCATCCCGATACTCTATCTTAATATAGTCTTTAGTGACTTTCTCTACTTCCACTTTTTCAATACCTCGGTAAATACCCAGTCCATGCGATTCATGTACTACGTAGTCACCGACTTTCAATTCCGAAAAATCATTGATTTTCTGTCCCTCATAAAGTTTTTTCTTCTTCTTTTTCTTCTTTTGGGCACCGAAAATATCACTTTCCGAAATGACAATAAATTTAAGAAGCGGATATTCAAAGCCTTTCAACACCCTGCCATAATAAGTCATCACTTCTCCCGACTGCACTTCTCTTTCCGGATCTTCACTGTAAAAAGAGGCAAGCCCCTGCTCTCTCAAATCTTCTGCCAGTCTCTTTGCTCTTGTCCTGGAACCCGACAACAGCAGCACCCGGTATCCGTTCTTCTTATATCTTAATAAGTCTTTCACCAGCGCATCGAAACTATTATTATAAGAAGGCAGGCTTCTTGCCTGAACATCAAATTTCCGCTCCGTTTTAAACAACGGATTTTTGCCGTCCATCATAGACAGGGCAACCACTCTTCTGTCAGCAAGTTTGGCGGCAACTTCTTCACTTCTAAATAAAACATCCATCTGCCCCGGTAAAATATATCCTTTTTCCACACGGTGCATCATACTTTCCCGAAATTCAAATTCCACCGCGCCTGCATATTCGCTGACACGAATTGGTTCATCCACAAAAATGCAGCTCTGCTCCCGCGGAAAAAATTCCAAAAAAGTAGACAGTTCCGGATAAAAATAGCGGATGTAGCTTTCTAAATTTACCGCATTAAAAGAAAATCCCAGTTCCAAAAGCTGCTCTTTTAATTCTTCTATCTGTTTATGAATGCGGTGCGCCTCCTCTGTTTTCATCTCGGAGCGCAGTTTGGTTTCATATTCCTTTCCCTCTTTTTCAATGGCCTTAATACCTGCATGCAATTCCTCTTCATTCAGTGCGATTTCCGTTGCCGGATAAATAGACACAGACTCCAGCTTTTCAATAGAGCGCTGGCTCAGCACATCAAAACTTCGGATAGATTCTACATCTTCTCCCCACAATTCGATACGATAAGGATTTTCCTCCGTCAAATCAAAAATATCAATAATACCGCCCCGGATACTGAACTGTCCGGGCGCTTCCACCTGATAATTTTTTTCATATCCTAACGATGTCAACTGCATGGCAAGACTGTTTTCGTCAATACTGCTTGTTTTATTAATAGAAATGACATTCTGCTGCTGTACGGATAACGGAACCTGCGGCGCCATCAGCGCATCAAAAGTTGTAATGACAGTAACAGGCCGTTTTTCCATCAGTCTGCGCAAAACTTTCATACGCTGCATGATTAACTGATTGCCATGAATATCAGCCTGAAAAAATATTAAGTCCTTAGCCGGATAAATCATTACATTTCTATCATAAAACTTATAATCTTCATACAGTTCTTTTGCTTTTAGTTCATCAAAAGTAACGATGATTTTGTATCGAAAACCATCGCCAAGACCGTAAACCATATGCAGCTTTTCGGAATCGACGCAGCCGCTTAATGCAACTGACGCACTGTCTTTTCCAAGCATTTTTTTAATTTCATCATATTCTCCCAGTTCCTGCAGGGGCGCCAGTAATGCCCTCATTTTTGTCGTTCTGCTCCTTTCTCAGCCTTTTTATTAAATTGATTCATTGCCGCATCAGGTCCGTCTGTTATCATTTTTTCAATTGCCTCTGCTGCCTTTTTGACACTTTCTTCTATCAGTTCACTGTCTTCTTTTCCGAAATGCCCCAATACATAATCTACTAAATCATATTCGGCAGGCTTTTCTCCTACTCCTATTTTAATCCGCCTAAATTCATCATGTCCCAGATGAAGAATAATATTTTTCAGTCCGTTATGTCCGCCTGCACTGCCTTTTTTCCGAATACGGAGTGTCCCCACATCCAGACTGATATCATCGGAAATAACAATAAGTTCCGTTTTTTCCTCTATTTTATAATAGTCTATGACTTCCCTGATACTTTCACCACTGAGATTCATAAAGGTCTGCGGTTTTACCAGAATCACTTTCTCACCGCCAATGATGCCCTTGCCGATTAATGCTTTATGCTTTTTTTCCGTTACTGCAATATGATATTTTTCTGCGGCTGCATCAATCACCATAAATCCTATATTATGTCTTGTATTTTCATATTTTCCGCCCGGATTCCCTAAGCCTGCAATGATGTACATAGTTTAAACTCCTTTTCGCGGGTGAAAAATTTATTTTTCACCCTATTCATTCTATCAATATCCTGATATTATCACAAGTCATTTTTCCAAAAGAATGCAACAAAAAAGGATGCTTAAGCATCCTTTTTTGTCACTCACTCAATCCACTATTCGTCATTCGGTTCTAAAAGCGCTTTCTCATAGCTATCCAAAATTATGCTCTGAATACGCTCCCTGGTTGATGAATTAATCGGATGTGCAATATCGCGATATTCACCATCGGTCGCTTTCTTACTTGGCATAGCTATAAAAAGCCCTTTTTCGCCCTCAATTACTTTAATGTCATGCACTACAAATTCGTCGTCAATGGTAATTGAGACGATTGCTTTCATCTTGCTGTCTTGAGTCATTTTACGTACGCGGACATCAGTAATTCTCATGAAGCTCAGCCTCCTTATCATATGATACCGAACAGGTTCCCGTCGGCTTTCACAAGCTTTTCCACACAAGTCATACTTATCAAGCCACGCAGCTTGTAATCAACAACATCATTATCCATTCAATCTGCCAGACCTACTCTGGATACAAAACATTAAATAACATATCTGTCATTATGTTCTACAACAATTTCTATTCCATTTTCTCCTCTGTAATATGAATTAGCACGAATTGTTCCCCGGCTTTCTACGATACAATTCTCAATGTGCGTATTATCTCCAATATAAACATCGTTCAAAATAATGGAATTCTTAATATAACAGTTATTGCCGATGTAGGTCTTTTTAAAGATAACGGAATCCTCTACGGTACCGTTTACAATACAGCCGCTTGCAATCAGACTGTTTCTTATTTTGGCGCCTACATTATATTTAGCCGGCGGGTTATCATCTACTTTGGAGTATATATCCGGATACTGCCTGAAGAAATAATTCCTGATATCCGGCTGCAGGAAATCCATATTGGTTCTGAAATAATCTTCCACCGTTGTGATATTACTCCAGTATTCCTTAATTTTATAACCAAAAATTCTCTTAATATCTTTATAACGAATCAAAATATCTTTTACAAAATCATAACGGTCTTCTTCGGCACACTTCTCAATCATTTCAATTAACTGCCGTCTTCTGACAATATAAACTCCGCAGGAAACCGTACTGGACTTTGCAACTACCGGTTTCTCCTCAAACTCCTCAATACGGCTTTCCTCATTCATTTTAACCGTACCGAAGCGTTCTATATTAGTCTCAGAACCCATCTCTTTACATACTACCGTAATATCAGCCTTTTTCTCAATGTGATACTCCAGCACCTTGTTATAATCCATCTTATAGACACAGTCACCGGAAGAAATAACAACATATGGTTCATGACTGTTTTTCAAAAAAGAAAGATTCTGGGCAATCGCATCCGCCGTACCACGATACCATGCATTGCTTTCTGCCGTTGTCGCAGGTGTAAAAACAAACAGTCCGCCTTGCTTACGTCCAAAATCCCACCACTTGGATGAACTTAAGTGCTCATTTAAGCTGCCCGCATTATACTGGGTAAATACTGCAACCTTATTGATATGGGAATTAGTCATATTACTAAGTGCAAAGTCAATGCCCCGATAGCTTCCTGCAATCGGCATAGCGCAGGCAGCACGCTTTCTCGTTAATTCCTTCATCCTATGATTATTACCGCCGGCTAAAATAATTCCTATCGCTCTCACTGTTCATCACCTGCCTTAATTAATGTTCTGCCGCTCGGAAGATATAAATTTTCAAAATCTTCAGCAGTGGTCTCTCCAAACACAACGGAATTTTTTCCTATTGTGACACCATCAGGGATAACACTCTTTTCCCCGATTGTGACAAGGCCGTGATTATAAATATGCGGATCCGTCACATTAGGAACTTCATCACCGATTCCTAACTTCACACAATCGCCTAATACTACATTCTCCGCTACTATGGCTTTATATAATTCACAGTTTCTGCCAATTTCCGTAGAATTCATAATAATGGAATCCCTGACAACGGTTCCCTCTCCGATTGTCACACCGCATCCGATAACGGAATTGTAGACTTTGCCATATACCTCTGAACCCTCTCCGATGATACTTCTTTCTACCACGCTGTCGGGTGCAAGATACTGAGGCGGCAGCGTTTCGCATTTCGTATAAATCTTCCAGTATTCTTCATATAAATTAAACTCCGGAACAATATCAATCAATTCCATATTGGCTTCCCAATAAGAACTCAATGTTCCTACGTCTTTCCAATATCCATTAAACTCATATGCGTAAAGAGGTGCGCCGTTTTTATGGCAGTATGGAATAACATGTTTCCCAAAATCCAATCCGGGCTGCTCTGCATTTTTAAGAAGCGCTTCCTTCAAAGTTTTCCAATTAAAAATATAAATTCCCATAGAAGCAAGATTGCTTCTCGGATTTTCCGGTTTTTCCTCAAAATCAGTAATTTTGCGGTTTTCATCGGTAATCATGATACCAAAGCGTTTTGCCTCTTCCATCGGAACCGGCATAACCGCAATGGTTACTTCCGCACCGTTCTGTTTGTGGAAATCCAGCATAACTTCATAGTCCATTTTATAAATATGGTCGCCCGAAAGAATCAGGATATATTCAGGGTTAAAACTCTCCATATAGGCAATATTCTGATAAATCGCATTTGCCGTACCAGTGTACCATTCGCTGTGCACACTTTTTTCGTAAGGCGGAAGTACCGTAACACCGCCGATGTTTCTATCCAAATCCCACGGAATACCGATTCCGATATGTGTATTCAGACGAAGCGGCTGGTACTGTGTCAAGACACCGACTGTATCAATGCCGGAATTAATGCAGTTGCTCAACGGAAAATCAATAATCCTGTATTTACTGCCAAATGATACGGCAGGCTTTGCCACCCGGGAAGTCAACACCCCCAATCTGCTCCCCTGACCGCCCGCTAACAGCATGGCAATCATTTCTTTCTTAACCATATCCTCACCTCTTGTTTCTGAATAATATATTTCATAAAAAATAATAAATTTTATTTTGTTTTATAATTATATCACACTCAA
>CAMWMM010000255.1 GCA_947175285.1 uncultured Lachnospiraceae bacterium | reverse complement strand
CGCTGATTTACTGTCTTGGGATCAGCGGCGATACAAGACAATGTGTGGAGAGAATTTACGATTTTGACAAAGATTCCGTAAAGACAGAATGCCTTGGGGAAGGCTGGATCACCAGCGGCAGTGCAAGGGTAGTCCGGATGGCGTTCAACCTTTTCTGCAACGGTACGCCAAGCGCATATGACCTTGAAGGGGAAGAGAAAGTAAGGGAATGCCAGCGTTACACGGTGGAGGACTTGTTCTGCTGTGAGTATGCAGTATATTTTTTGGAGGCAGTCAAGGTACGTTATCCGGAATACTGCTTTCCGGTAGATTTATCAACATTTGGAATGTGAAGTCAGACAAACACCATACACAGGAGGATATTTTATATGCAGGCAAAGGAATTAAAGATTTATAAGGGAAGCGGGAGAAATTACACGCCCGTTCCGCAGATCATCATACAGGGGAAATGGCTGAGGCCGCTGGGATTTTTCGTAGGCGACAAGGTGACTGTCACGCAGGAGGGGAGCCGTCTTATTATCGAGAAGAGTGAAGACGGACACGATGCAGACGAAGAGGCGGCCATGGTGGCAAAGCCTGCCCGCCGATATAACGGACCGTTAGGGAGGTATGCAGGATGGAGATAAACACAGTATTAGAGAAGATGGCAGAGTTGAAAATCCAGATTGACGATATTTTAAGGTCTTCCACTTATGACGAACATGCAGATTTAAGCGGTCTGCATGTGGACCGTAAGGACAGTGACCAGCTTTTCTTATTAAAAGAGTTACGCTCTATCATGCGGAAGCTGGCTGATGCAGGGTGCAGCATTGAGTATATATCACGTCCGGTTAAGGAAGTCAGTTCCTTGCATCAGAGCGAAGATGGGGAATATGTGACGGGACAGGGGTATCGTTACCGGAGCGGGAGCCTGATCGAAGTTTTATTGCAGGACGATTCACAGGAGTTTCCCTGCTGGGTGCTGACAAAGGTAGAGCATGACGGGGAGGACTATTATCTTGTCGGATATGAGGATATATCTATGGAAGGTCTGAATGTCCGCATGAGATAGAAATACAAGCGAAGGAGAGTGGGATATATGGAAAATACAGGAAGAAAAGGTACAGTGGTAGCCCTGGCAAACCAGAAAGGCGGGGTGTCAAAGACAACTACCACGGTAAATTTAGGGATCGGGCTTGCAAGGGCAGGTAAAAAGGTTCTGCTGATCGACGCTGACGCACAGGGAAGCCTTACCGCAAGTATGGGGATCAGGGAGCCGGACAAGCTGGAAGAGACGCTTGCCACGGTTATAACGTCTATTATGGATGGACAGGAAGTGGAAGCCGGTTTCGGTATCCTTACCCATGGGGAAGGGGTGCAGTTCCTTCCGGGAAACATTGACCTTGCGGCAGTTGAGGTATCGCTGATCAGTGCCATGAGCAGGGAATATATGCTGAAAGAGTATATAGAGACGGTGGCACCGTATTATGACTATATTATCATAGACTGCATGCCCTCGCTTGGTATGCTGACGATCAATGTCCTTGCCGCCGCCGATACGGTACTCATACCTTTGCAGGCACAATTCTTATCTTTGAAAGGATTGGAGCAGCTTATCGCAAGCATTATGAGGATAAAAAAGCGTATCAATCCGGCACTGGATTTTGAGGGAATCCTGCTGACCATGGTGGACGCACGGACAAATTATGCAAAGGACATTATGGAACTGGTGCATGAGAACTATGGGCAGATGATACCGGTATTTGAGAATTATATCCCTTTGTCGGTAAGGGTTGCGGAGGCAAGTGCGGAAGGGAAGAGTATCTTCGTACATGACCCGAAGGGAAAGGCAGCCGAGGCTTACGGGATTCTGACGGAGGAGGTACTGGCGCATGGCAAATAGGAAAGGCAGCGCTTCCAATATCAAAATGCCGGATGTAAACGCACTGTTCGGATTGGGGCAGGACAGCGGAGAACAGGCAGAAAAAGTTGTGGAAGTGGCGATTGGGAAATTATATTCTTTCAACGCCCATCCCTTTAAGGTACTGGACGATGAAAAGATGCAGGAGACCGTGGAGAGTATCAGGGAGCATGGCGTTATCTGCCCCCTGATCGTCCGGCCGGGGAAAGAAGACGGATATGAGATCATAGCGGGACACAGGCGGAAACGGGCCTGTGAACTGCTTGGGCTTGAGGTGATTCCATGCTTTATCCGTGACCTTACGGACGAGGAAGCCACAATAACGATGGTGGATTCTAACATACAGCGGGAAGAACTTCTGTACAGCGAAAAGGCTTATGCCTATAAGATGAAGCTGGACGCGGTAGACAGGGTAAAGGGCAGGCCTAAAAAAGAGGGACAAGTTGTCCCTAATTATCAGGGTAAGAAATCCAGTGAAGTCGCAGCGGAAGGAAGCGGGGAGAGCTATAAGCAGATAGAACGGTATATCCGCCTGACTTACCTTATAAAGCCCCTGCTTGCTTATGTGGACGAAAAACGCATTGCGTTTGGTGTCGGGGTGGAATTATCTTACTTAAAACCAAAAGAGCAGGAGCAGCTTTACCAGACGATAGAGCGGTTATGTGTATTCCCCAGCCTTGCACAGGCAAAGAAGCTGAAGGAATTGAGCAGGGAGGGAAAGATTGACGGGAATGTGATAGAGATCGTCCTTTCCGATGAAAAACCAGCGGCACCGACAGTCAAACTGCAAAGGAAGAAGCTGGATGAATATTTCCCTGCGGATTATTCAGCGGAGCAGATGGAAGCGACCATCTATGAATTATTAGAGAGATGGAGCTTTGAGCAGGGGAACCGGAAGGAAGGATAACATTGGAGAGTCTTTCATATTCCGGCAGGGAAAATAGAATATTGATCCATACGAAAGCAGAGAAGAACCCTTGGTGTCTCTGCTTTTATGTTGGATAAAGGAAAAATAACAGGAACGGGGGAAGAAATGATGCAGGGAATCCAGTTTGATTATTTCCGTGGAATGGAAGCGGAACAATACAGTTTTTACCGAATTCCTAAGATGTTGTTTACGATGGAATGTTTCCGTGGGCTTTCCTGTGAAGCGAAGGTCTTGTACGGTCTGATGCTGGACCGTATGGGGTTAAGTATCAAGAACAGGTGGTTTGATGAAGAGAACAGGGTATACATAGTTTTTACGGTGGAAGAGATTGCGGAGATGATGAACTGCGGGACACAGAAGGCGGTAAAGCTGGTGAAGGAACTGGACGCAGATAAAGGGATCGGGCTGATAGAGAAAAAACGTTTAGGGCTGGGAAAGCCCAACGTGATCTATGTGAAGAATTTTATGACGGTGAATGAGGAACCCCGTCTGCCGGAAGGAAGGACTGATGATGAAGACAGAGAGGACAGGACGGAAGACACGGAGCCCGGAAGCCATGATTCAGAAGCTGCAGAAACTGGTAAACAGGGATTTTTGGAATCACAATTCCAGAATAGTGAAAATCACAATTCAGGAGTTGTGAAAACCACCATTCAAGAATTTCCGGAATCACAATTCCAGAATGGTGAAAATCACAATTCAGGAATGATGAAAATCACCATTCAAGAATTTCCAAAATCACAATCTAATAATACTGAGTTTAATAAAACTAATTTTAGTGAGACTGATCCTATCTATCCTTATCCATCTGATGTGATAGGGCAGATGGACAGATACCGCACTCTCATACGGGACAATATTTCGTATGAGTGTTTCCTGGGTGACAGAAGCTGCCAGAGGGAGGAACTGGACGAACTGGTGGAACTTATGGTGGACGTGATGGTGATGCCGGACCATGCGTCTTTGCGGATAGCGGGAGTAGAGAGACCGGCAATCGTGGTGCGGGAACGGTTCTTAAAGCTGGAATACTCACACATAGCCTATGTGTTGGGCTGTCTGCGTGGGAATACCGGCAAAGTGGGGAATATCAGGTCGTACCTGCTGACATCGCTCTATAATGCCGCACTGACCATAGACAATTATTACCGGGCGGAAGTGAACCATGACCTGTACGGAACCGGATAGCGTGATTAAACCATGAAAGCGGCCGGAGACAGGATTTGGCTGTTTTTTGATGCTCATTTTCAGGAAAGGAGGATACCGTGGTGGGCAGGCGTGCAGAGTCACAGGAGCTTCTCCTGCTGGGGGAACGCATACGGAGCCAGAGGATAAAACTGTGCCTGTCACAGGAAGCGCTTGCAGAGAAAGCAGGAATCAGCGCCAACACGGTAAGCCGGATCGAGGGTGGGCAGATGTCCATGGGCATAGGGACTTTTATCAAACTGGTACAGGCAATGGGTGCAGACGCCAATGAACTGCTTGGGATTGTCCCGGAACTGGAGAAAAAGCAATATCAGGATATATTTTACCGTATCAGCCATTTAAGGGCAGCGGATCAGAAAATCGTATGGAGGACGGTTGAAACACTGGTGGAAGGTTTACGGCAGGAACGATAAAAGGAGTTCTACGGATATGGTGGGAAAATAAAACAGTTTCTACCTGCCCGGTGAGGAAAGTGGCCGGTTATTCCGCTAAAATGTACCCATAGGACAAGAGACAGGCAGTAAAGAAAAGTTTCCGGTCCCGTCAAAAAAAACGGGTGAGCCGGGAGCTGTTTTTTACTGCCTGTCCTGCGATGGAGAGCAGTCCATGCAGTAGGGACAATGTCGGGTAGCCTGTGTCTGAGAGCAGATCAATATGCTCTGGACAGAAAGGCGGTCTGTATGCTGACGCTGCAGGAACTGAAAGAGATCACTGAAACCACAAAACACGGGATAAAAATGCCGACTGCAAGGAATTTGAGGGAAACAGGCAGGGCGGTTGCAGAAAAATACCTTCAGAACGATACATGGATCACAGCCTATCAGAACGGGTATGCACTATATCATGCCTGTGGCCATTCCACCGTATTCCCGATCCATACATGCGGAGCCTACCTGTATGTATCAAATGGCGTAAGCAGTTACCTACCGGAACATTTTTTTGAGAAAGAGCCATGGTATGTCCGGCTTGTGCTTGAGGGTGAGGACAGGCTGGACCGCAACCAGAGGGCGAAGGAGCAGGAAAGGACTGTTTCCTACAGCGCCATATCGGAGGAATGGGAAGTTATCGGAAATGCCGAAGGAAATCCGCTGGAATACCTTGTGTACAGGGAGAACAGGAAAGAAATACTGCACTGTCTGACAGAACGGCAGAGAGAGGCAGTCAGCCTTTGTTTTTTCCAACAGAAGAGCAGGAAGGAAGCAGCAAAGGAGCTTGGGATCAGCAGCCCGGCGGTATCTGCCATACTTCTGCAGGCAGCCCGGAGACTGCGGAAGAAATATCCGTCCGGAGATCAGGCAGAAAAGGCGGTGGCGGCTGTATGAGGGGGAAGAAACCAAAGGAACGGGAGAAATATGTGATCCGGCTGGGTGACAGTACGCTGGTGGAAGTAAACAGGGAAATCTATCTGGAATGGTACCGGTCAGAACGGAGAGAACGGTACCAGAGGGAGCGTGACCGGAAATATGGGCTGTGCAGTATCGAGGGATTGCATGAGAAGGGATATTTTCCTGAACAATCTATTTGTACTGTAGATGTGACACAGGAAGCAGTTTTGTGGAATGAATGTTGTGACAGGCTGGGAAATGCCCTTAAAAGCCTGACAAAGCGTGATGCGCGGCTGGTACGGCTTTTATATTTTGAAGAGATCACTGTAAAAGAAGCGGCAGATATTTTTGGATGCAGCCGGAAAACAATAGGGAAACACAGGGATAGGATATTGAAGGAATTGCGGCAGATGATTGGGTGCATGTAGATTATGGTGAGGGAAATGATGATCGTGTGGCATTTCTCTCGACGTATCTATTCTGGAGTCATGTTTCCTCATCAGGCTGATATTCCAGAATATCCCCCGGCTGGCATTCCAGCACTCTGCATATTTTATCTATGACTTCCAGTGAAAGATACTCATGCTTAGATATTTTAGCCATTGTAGCAGAAGAGATTCCCGCCTTTTTCTTCAATTCAACTTTCCCTATTCCCCGGCGGTTCAGCAGATCGAGCAGCTTATAATATTTTATAGACATTCTCTTTGACCTCTCTTTGACCTCTCTTTCTATTCCAGTTTAACATCTGTTACCATTTTAATCAATATAAAAAGTTTAGAAATATAAACATTTATTTTGACATATAAACACATCTATGCTATAATATTCATATAGACAAACATATATTTATATATCTGAACCACTCAAAACTATCACAGATAGGCGCTCCTATCATCTACTGCAAGAATATCTGCACAATCCACAAAGAGAGGAAACCACATGTTTACTACTACAGAACTAAAGAGCATTGACCAGACCTATTTCCATATCATCAACGCAGGATGTTATTCCGTCACCCTGCAGTCAAAGAACACAAAGCATTACTGGCATATCCTTCACCAGCAGTATCCGAAATTTTCATCGTGTAAGATACAGCACAAACATCATGCTGCCAATCAATTTCATGACCAGGGGAATGCCCCTTCGCTTAAGCAGGCGATAGAAGAGATCAAGAGCCATGACTATTTTCATCTCCATGTAAGGCCGCTTAAGAAGAAACACGTCAAAAAGAGTGCGTAGAAAAGAGAATGCCCTTCCTGTCAGTTATTGTCTGAAAAATAAATTCTAAAATTTTTATAAACTGTTTATTTTTTACCCCTTCCCGCCTGCTATTAGTGAAGGGGTAAATACATCTCATTTTCATTTCGTAAAAATTCCCTTTCACCGGACCTTGACAATTTCATAGCCTGCCCAGACTGATACCCGGCAGAAGAGTGTGCATTTTTGCGTACCCTGCCGGAGAAAACGCCGCGGAAACGTAGAACCGGGGCTGGAACGGGTCTGGGAGGGATACAGGCAAACGCTCAATATATAAAAATATAGAAGAAAGGAAAAACGTATGGGAAGAAAAGGAACAAAACCAAAACTTCTTATGTGCCTTATGGCAGCATCCGCGATCGTAACAGGAATCCTGGGAAGCGTTCCACTGTCCGTAAAGGCAGCGGACTATGAAGCAAGGATCGGGGATACCCATTATGAGGAACTGGAGGAGGCTTTTGCCAATGCACAGGCAGGGGACAC
>CAMWMM010000254.1 GCA_947175285.1 uncultured Lachnospiraceae bacterium | reverse complement strand
GAGAAAATGAAATTATTAGTCATCAACGGACCAAACTTAAATTTTTTAGGAATTAGGGAAAAGAGCGTATACGGCACACAGGACTACGACTATCTCTTAAATATGATAGCCGAGAAAGGACAGAAAGAGGGCTGTACAATTGAAGTATTCCAGAGCAACCATGAAGGCGCGATTATCGACAGGATTCAGGATGCTTATTTCGACGGTACGGAGGGAATTGTCATCAATCCGGGCGCATACACCCATTACAGCTATGCGATTCATGATGCCCTTGCCAGCATTACCGTGCCAAAAGTGGAAATCCATATTTCCAATATTATGGAGCGTGAGGACTTCCGAAAAGTGTCCGTAACCGCCCCCGCCTGTGATAAGCAGATTTACGGAAAAGGGCTGGACGGTTATTTGATGGCGATTGATTTTGTGCTTGGGAAGAAGGAAGAATAGGAATATTATCATTGCGATTGCAATTGAAGAATCTGCCCAAAACTGTCCTGTCCATACTACTGTAGGTATTGATCCTGAAATTTATTAAACCATTTGGAAGCATGTCGTACGATTAAGGCATTTACAGATAAGATTGTTTCTGCGGAACAGATCAAAATGATACTTGACATAGGTAGATTTTCGTTGTCAGGCGGCAACAGGCAGACTGAGAGATCTTTGGTTAAATTGCTTGCTATATCTAAGACTTCGTGCAGATTTTTATTATTTATTGGAATGGGTTCGAGTTTTGTCAAAAACTTGTCAAAAACTTGTGGGGAATTTATCAAAGTCTTGTAGAGGATTTATCAAAGATTTGCAAATTCTTGATAAAACCATGTGAAGATATTATAATTTAAACGCAAAGAGGCGCTCCGTAAAGCAAACGGTTCGCCTTGGTTACATGTTACTTATCAAAAAAAGCAACCTACAACTTGGGCGAGTGGCGGTTGCTTTTTTGATTTTCTCTATTCCTGTGGTTCTGCCATATGCTGATACATGTAATAATAATACTTACAAGCGTTACAGCAATGCCGGCAATCTCGACAATCATATCGAATCTCATATGTACCTAAGTACCCTTTCGTAGATTTTCCATTGATATCCCTCCTCATATCTGGAAGTTCTCAGATGAATCATCTGGCAAAAGGCGAACCGCTTACCCGTTTTGGAGCGCATCATTATTATATTATATAGAAAAACAATTGGCAAGCATTCTTATCTGACTTTTAACAATTATTTTTGTTTTCTTGTCAAATTCTTGTCTATATGATATATTATATAATAGATTTTAAATTATTAACACTTTTTAAGAGAACAAATAGTTAAAAAGCAATAGCAAGAAGGTGGGCTAATTGTCAACTGAAAAGAATATACCACTTACATTTGCCACATTTTATACATGTGGCATTAAACAGTATACCAATTTAACTCAACGAGATTGTATTAACCTTCTGCTCAAAGGTTATCTGAACTCAGATAGTTTTAACATACTATCTGATTCTGTGTGTTCAAATCTTGCAAAAGGGAAAAAAAACCTGACAAACGAGCTTCGAATTGAGCTTCTATACCTTACCAAAGAAGAAGCCATAGATAGATTAAACAAAATCAATATACAAGATTTTACACTTGTGGCCAATGCTTTATATTCTCTTGTAGTTAATTCTTCACTTCCTGATAACGAGAAGAAAAGGCTTGTGGAATGTTATGAAGCTGAAGGCGAACTTGCATTTATAGCTGAGGTATTCCTAAGCTGTCTCAAAAGGAATAACTTTTATCCTTTAAGCCAAGCAGTCATTTATATCCTTACAGGCTATATACACAACATTGATTTAGCAAACAGAACAAGCAACAATTCTACCATATTCGAAAAAAAAGATTGGATAAGTACATCCGTTTCTGGTGGAGAGGCTGATGCTATAATAAATGATATTGAGAATGATGAAGTTTTTGATTGGATGCGAAACTATGTTCCTGATTTTATGATAAGTACACCGCCAACCTTTGCTCATGGGAAAGTAGCGATTGTTACCGCTCCTTTAGACCTGCCAAACGACTATAGTGCATTGCTCTATGCTTTAAAACCTGTGTTAACAGAACATGCCATCGAGAAATTTAGCATTGAAGAGTTTACCAAGACTATGAATATTGATATTACTCGCAACTCCTTCAACTTACAAAAGGGAGGTCTTGAGTACTGGCAGTTCGAAGGAGCTATAGATTCTGTGTTGTCATCACTTAAATATTACAACTTTTCAGAGGTGTCTGATTTTGCATTTCAGCTAATCGGAGAGTTTACGCTAAAAGATGTTAAAAAATTAAATCAATATCTAAGGGATGTTTCCAACGATAATGTAAACATTCTCACCTCACTTATATTTGATAAAGAGCAGATAAATATAAAACTAATCCTGATTGTCCATAAATGCATTGAGAAGGTTTGCGAGCAAAAATTAGCTATGGACTAGGATGGCAGTCGCAGATATACGCCCCCATCTGAGATCGAATAATAATCGTATAGATTAATGTTAACAACATAGGGCGGAGTGAAGATGCCGTAAGCAAACAGCTGTCCATGAATGGTAAAATGCAGGCATGGATGTTTAAGTATGAGAATCTATAGTAGGTGCAGGAAATACGGGAGGAGTTTACATAGCACAGTAGTAAAAATCTCTCAATTCTTATTTTGTTTTTACTAATTTTGATGGATAAAGGATGAAATGGCAGACCGCCGCTACGGGAAAATTGACATTCTGGAAAACATGATAGAAATCAAGCAAAATGTGACAATGATTGGTGATTTTACGGACAGAGGACTGAAATTGTTTACTGAAAAGGCAGCAGGTAGCGTATGCGGTTGTATTGGTTTTGTAAAAGACCGCAAACACACTTTTGAAAAAGGATGTCCGGGATGTCACTGCATCTCCGGTACAGAAAGTTTATGCCGTCCTTTCCAAAAGTTACACTGCAGAAAGATATTCTATGTTAGAGAAGGTGGATAGGGGAATAGACATAAAAAAGTGTATTTTTTCAGAGGAGATAGAGAAGTTGTTGGAAAGGCAGGCATTTTAATATGTCATAACACTCTGCAAATATTTAATTTATTACGAAAAACGAGAGCTTGGGTATAACAAATAAAATATCCAAGTTCTTTTTTTCTTCAAAAGTGTAAGATTCCCTTTCCCCCAAACGGATTATAAAGTAAAAGGAGGGAATGCAATGAGAGCAAATGAAGATAATTTTATCCGTCTGCTCAGACAGCGTAAAGAAGAAGGTATTTTATATGTTATTGAAGCTTATGGAGGGCTGATACACTCTGTTGTGTGGAAAAGACTTTCAGGATTTCCGGACAGGGCGGAAGAATGTATGAATGATATTTTTCTTGGCATCTGGCAGAATATCGAGCGATTTGATGAAAAGAAAGGCAGTTTTGCAAACTGGGCGGCAGGTGTGGCAAGACTGGAAACAATTGATATGCTGAGGAAAATACAGCGGGAAAAAAGTATGGTCTCCATAGAAGAAGTGGAAATCTTGCAGGAGGACAGGGCTCTTTTAGAACTGGTGGAACAGGAAATATCCGAAGAAACGGAAAGCATTTTAAAGTGCCTTTCTCCAAAAGACAGGGAATTATTCAGGCGCATCTTTATAGCGCAGGAAGAGCCGGAAGCTGTCGGAAATGCAATGGGAATGAGCAGGGACAATGTCTATGTGCGTATTTCCCGGGGAAAGAAGAAAATTCGCAGGAAAATGGATGGATGGAAAGGAGTAAAGGCAATATGAGAAAAGAAGCATATACACTGGCAAATGAAATCGGTGCAAAATGGGAATTTGATACATTACATCAGGCAGAACGCTTGGAAACAGAAAATATAGAAAGATATAAAAAAGCAGTGATGAATAAAATCCGGGTGGAGAATAAAAAAGAACGAAGAAAAGCTCCCCGCAGGATGATGGCAGCGGCAGCCTGTATGGCGGCTCTTATCTTTAGTACGGCAGTATTCGGTGAGAAAGTGCATGCGGCGATAGAGCAGATTAGCTGGAACATTGGCAGTGCGCTTGGTCTGTCGGGAGATCTGGCGGCATACAGCAGTGTTGTGCATACTTCTGTTACAGATAGCGGTTATGTGATCACGCTGCAGGAAGTAGTTGTGACAGAGGGTAAGTTAGTAGTGAATTATACACTGCAAAGAGAAGACGGGGAGGCTATGGAGAAAATTTATGTGCCTGTCGGGAAGCTTTCTATTAACGGAAAAACTGCGTATGGCGGTTCGTCAGGCGGTGGACAGTTCCTGAATGACGAACATACAATAACGGGTGTTGATATGTCTTATGATATCATAGATGATGTGGATTTGACGCAAGAGAACAGCTATCAACTGAAATTTGGAGAAATTGATATAGAAGGCAGTGTAAAAGGCAAGTGGGATTTCCGGTTTACGGCGGATGGTGCGGACTTAATTGCCGATACGCTCCATGTTCCTCTGCAAAAGGAATTTTTCACGGAGGACAGCACTCGTATCGTTTTGGATGAACTGATATTAAATGAATTGGAGCAGAAGATTTCCTATCATATAGAAGGTTCTACCGAATATATGGCAATGGTGCAGGCAGTAGACAGTACCGGACGTCAGATTGAATTCACTACAAGAAGATTTGACGGCGGAAGCGGAAACGGTTATATGCAGAATGTAGAAGACATAGAAGACGGTCGTATTGCAGAGGATGCAGAAGCGGTAATCTTTACGTTATATGTAGTACACATACCGCAGGAAAGCGGCCAGATGAGCCATGATTATGTGCAGATAGGGGAAGCTTTTACAGTGGATATACACTAATTTTCTTGCGTGATTTACTTATTAAGAACAGAGTAAATCACGCAAAATTTTTACTCATTATTGGAGAGGAAAGCATGAAGCAATCCATTTTTCGATTGCTTCTACTAAAATGAACTGTTGTCGTAATACAGCCATACCTGTTTCGGGAATTTCCGGAATATTTTCTTTTTCGCGGATATTTTCTTCCAAATAAGATTTTAACGTTTTAACATTTTTTTCAATGTTTGTCACGCATGATTTTTGAGTTCCGAGAGGCAGGCTGTTTAAATTTACAATTACAGCATTAAAATCTAAAAATATATGAATAGGGTTAGCTGCAATTTCTAACATAAGTCTTTCAAATTCTTTTTCTCCTGTGTCTGTTAGAGAGTAAACAGCTTTTTCAGGCATTTTTCCTTCTTTTATAATATTACTTTTGATGAATCCTTTTTCTTCTAACTGAATTGCCTTTTTGTAAATGGAGGGGGTACTTATTTTTACCCATTTAGATATATTGCGGTATTCTACCAGTTTTTGAATGTCATAAGCACTCATAGGCTCTTTTTTTAACATTCCCAATACAATCAGATCAATCGTAGCCATAGCGACCAGCCTTTCTTTAATACCCATAAAAAATGATGCTTTTTAATGCTATAATTTATAGTATTTTAGTTTATAGCTTTTGTCAAGAAATAGAAGAATTCATTTAGCTGTATTGACAACTACTATAATTTATAGTAATATGTTCATTGTTGTATAGTATAAATTATACTACTATAAATTATATTTAATATTAAAGGAAAGGAGTTATTGAAATGAACGGACGTAACAACAAAATGGAGCTGTTGGGGAGTGCACCAATCCCGAAAGCACTTATTGCACTTGGCGTTCCAATTATGATAGGTATGTTGATTAATGCCCTTTATAATCTGGTAGACGCGTATTTTGTAGGAGGGTTAGGCGAAAGCCCAATGGGGGCAATTTCTATTGTGTTTCCATTAGGACAGGTAGTAGTAGGGTTAGGATTGATGTTTGGTAACGGTGCGGCTTCTTATCTTTCAAGATTGTTAGGACAGGGGGACAGAGATACCGCAAACAAGGCAGCCAGTACAGCGTTGTATAGCAGCATTATATTCGGTGGGGTTTTTATTATCTCTACTGCTATTTTTCTTAAACCGATTTTGATGCTGCTTGGCACAACAGACACTATTATGCCCTATGCCTTGATTTATGGGAGAATTTATGTCGTTTCCTGCATTTTTAATGTGTGCAATGTAACAATGAATAACATTGTGGCAAGTGAGGGGGCAGCCAAAACAACTATGTGCGCCTTATTGCTGGGTGCTGTATTGAATGTTGGTTTAGACCCGGTATTTATCTATGTACTTAATATGGGCGTTGCAGGTGCTGCCATTGCCACCGCTATTTCTCAATTTGTTTCTGCCCTTGTTTATTTAACTTATGTGCTTCGCAAAAAGAGTGCCTTTTCTTTTAGAATACAGGAGTTTAAGTTTTCGAAACAAATTTACGCAGAAATTCTTAAAATAGGCATTCCGACATTAACCTTCCAGCTTCTTACCAGCCTTTCTATTGCTTTAATTAATCGGGCTGCAAACGGATATGGTGATGCAGTGATTGCCGGAATGGGTGCAGTTACAAGGATAACATCTATGGGAACCTTAGTTGTGTTTGGTTTTTTGAAAGGTTTTCAACCGATTGCAGGATTTAGCTATGGCGCAAAAAAATTTGACCGTTTGAGGGGCGCAATTAAAATCTCGGTTTTGTGGTCATCTGTTTTCTGCGTAGTTGTGGGTTCATTGATGGCTCTATTTTCCGCACAAATCATATCACAGTTTGCAAATGGAAACGGTGATATGATTTCAGTGGGTCAAAAATCTCTTTTGGCAAATGGACTTTCTTTTTTCCTGTTTGGATTTTATACCGTTTATTCTTCTCTATTTCTAGCTCTTGGAAAAGGCGCAAAGGGCTTTATTCTTGGTGCCTGCAGACAGGGGATTTGTTTTGTTCCGGTTATTTTGCTGCTTCCGAAATTCTATGGCATAAACGGAATTCTCTATGCCCAGCCGATTGCTGATATACTATCGGCTGTTATCACAATTTTTATGGCATTGCAGATTCATAAAGAGTTAAAAGCAGCGGAATAATATTCATATGGGCAAATTGCCGTACAACAATATTTCTCTTGACAATGAGAAAATAAAAGTTTATGATAAATTAAACAAGAGTAATCAACGAACCGTGCATTCGCACATTCAGGCAAATTCTGCCGCTTACTCAACACTACAAA
>CAMWMM010000253.1 GCA_947175285.1 uncultured Lachnospiraceae bacterium | reverse complement strand
AACAGATGATGCCTCTTGTTGCGGAATTCGGCGGGAGGACAGACTTAACTCCAAAAGAGGAAAAGGTGCAGAAACAGGTTCACCAGCTGCGTGATTTTATCAACAAGAATTTTTATAATTGCACTATCGAAATATTGCAGTCGCTTGGCAATGCGTATGGAGGCGGAGGCAGTATGAGTGAAAATATTGATAAAGTCGGCGGCGCCGGAACGGCTGAGTTTGCGAAGAATGCTGTTTTGGAGTATTGTACAGGGGTAAAAGAATAAATCGAGTGCAAAAATCAGGGCAGTCGGAAAGATGTAAGTATCTTTCCGGCTGTTTTTTGGTTATGTTATGTATCAAATCCGGCACCTTGTGTCATGCTTGCTTGTAAGTCGGTGTAAAGTATGATATGTTCTGAAAAGAAAGGAGGCGGCGGTTTGAAGATAGAAATCAACGTTGATGAAAATATAGAAGATACACATATTAGTATTTCCTGCAAAGAACTGACGCCGGAGATAGAGAGAATGCTCGCCATGCTTCGCATTCTGAAAAAACAATTGACCGTGACAAAGGATAATGAAATTTATTTTCTGGACGTTTCCAAAGTCGTATACGTTGAGGCTGTAGACAGAAAGACGTTTGTTTATACGAAAGAGAATGTCTATGAATCCGATTTTAAGCTGTATGAGTTGGAGCAGCAGTTGGAAAACTGCGGTTTTTTCCGTGTGAGCAAATCCTGTTTATTGCAGTTGAAATATATGCAGTCGATGAAAGCCGATTTGAATAGAAGAATTAAGGTGACGTTAGAAAACGGAGAACAGATTATGGTTTCCAGACAATACGCAGAAGAATTGAAAATCAGACTGGGATTGAAGAACGGACATAGTCTGCGTGACGGGAAAGGAGAGACATTATAAAGTGGAAGAAAGAAAAACGATTTTTGATTATCTAGGACAGGTCTTTATGATTTTCGGCATAACAATATGTATTTTAAATGTATTTTGCGTACTGTTCGGGGAGGATGCGAAGGCGTATTCCACGATGTTCGCTCTTGGAAAAGAAGGACTGTCGGTTCCCGTCATGATACAGTTTTTGTTAGCTTCCGCTTGTACGGTTGCAAACAGATTTGTGTTTTTTACAGAGACATTTATTAAAAATATGACACTCCCGCTCAGAACCGTCTGTATGGTGATAGCGGAAGTGGTGATTACGGCGGTTTTTATTGTCGCCTTTGGATGGTTCCCGACGGATATGTGGCTGCCCTGGGTAATGTTTCTTCTTAGTTTTGGCATTTGTTTTATGGTAAGCCTTGCGGTTACTGTCATTAAGACGAGAGTTGAAAATCAGAGAATGGAAGAGGCGCTGGAGCGATTAAAGAGGGAAGAACAGAATGAAAATTAGGAAGCTGCAGGATGAGAAAGGATGGGTTTGAAAATGAATTCAATGGTAGAATTGACCGGTATTGTACAAAAATTCGGGAATCATGAGGTATTAAAGGATATTTCCCTGACAATTGAAAAAGGAGAGATTTTCGGGTTGTTAGGGCCATCGGGAGCAGGTAAAACAACTTTGATTAAGATTGTTACAGGACAGTTAAAGCCGACAGAGGGAAACGCTGTAACGAACGGTAAAAATGCGGTCGGACTGCGCGGCAGCGAGTACCGCAGAATTGGGATGATGATGGATGGTCTGGGATTATACGGACGCTTATCCTGTTATGACAATTTGAAAATGTTTACGAAAATCTACGGCATTTCAGAGAACAGGATTCATGAAGTGTTGGAGAAAGTCGGCTTATCGGAAGCGGAAAAGCGTCCAGCGGAAAAATTATCAAAAGGAATGCGCGGAAGACTTTCTTTTGCAAGAGCAGTGTTAAATGAGCCTGCTATTTTATTTCTGGATGAGCCGACAAGCGGGCTTGACCCTGCCACAACGAGTCGTATCCATGAGATGATTTTGGAGGAGCAGGCTAAGGGAACGACCATATTTTTGACAACTCACAATATGGCGGAGGCAGAAAAATTATGTCAGCACGTGGCGTTATTACATGAGGGAAAAATCGTGGAATACGGGGAACCGAAAGAAATATGCCGGAAATATAATCATCAGAACAAGCTGAAAATCCGTCTCTATGACGGCAGGTGCCTGGAAATGGGAAATGAGCGTTCGGCGGCGGAGGCAGTCAGGGAATATCTGGAACAGGGCATGATAGAAACCATTCATTCCACGGAACCGAATTTGGAAACTGTTTTTATGGAACTGACAGGCAGAAGTTTAGTATAGTTAAAAAAAGAAAGGCAGGATTTTGGTTATGAGAAATATAGAAGCGGTATTCTGGAAACAGATAAAGGATACTTTTAAGAATAAGGCGATTTTGATTCAGTTTATAATGTTTCCGCTTATGGTGTGTATTATGGAGAATGCGGTAGTGATGGAAGATATGCCGGATCATTTTTTTGTAAAATTATTTGCGGCTATGTATATCGGAATGGCTCCGCTTATCGTCATGTCATCCATCATTTCGGAAGAGAAAGAAAACGGGACGCTGAAAGTCCTGTTAATGTCGGATGTAAAACCGTCGGAATATCTGTTTGGTACGGGAAGTTATATATGGCTGATATGTATGGCAGGTTCCTGCGTTTTTGCCATAGTCGGAGAGTATCAGGGAAAGATGTTTGCAGCTTTTCTTCTGATTATGGCAACGGGTATCATAGCTTCGTTATTGATAGGGGCGGCAATCGGCACATGGAGCAGAACGCAGATGATGGCAACTTCCATAGGCGTGCCTGCTATGATGGTATTTGCCTTCCTGCCCATGCTGTCCATGTTTAATGAAACGATTAAAAAAGCAGCAAAATTTACCTATTCGGAACAAATCAGTATTTTGCTGAACCGATTGGGTGATGGGATGACAGCATTAGTGCAGGCGGAAAATGTGACAATGATTCTGCTTAATATGGCTATAGCGCTTATCTGTTTCCTGTTCGCTTATAAAAAATGCGGCTTGTCATAGGTTATCGGAATCGTTTTGTTCCAGGTCTATTACTCGTTTGTCTTTCATAAGCCTGTAAAGCCAGAGATAGATCCAAAGCAGGATTGGCAGACCGATTGTGGCAAATAAACAGGCGGCAAACCAGTTGCCTGCGCCCGGAAAATCAAGACAGGCGACAATGAGGGTAAGCAGATACATACCAACCAGAATTATCACACAAATAAGAGCGGCAATTTGTTTTGGCGTTCTTTTTTTCTTTTCTTCCATAATCTACTCCTTTTCATTGACGGTTCTAATCAGGCTGCTGTCCGTCGTGCGCCTGCCATTGACAATCCAGCATCTGCATATGGGAAAAGACTGCTTTAAACGAAGAATCTTCCGGTGAGCAGGCATAGATGCCGAAGCTGATTTTTCCTTTTCCGTTATGCATATGGCAGATTCGCATTTGATTGAATGTTATGCCGTCAGACGAACATTCGATACAGTAATCGTCCTCTCTCCGGCTGAAACGATACCACATTGATTTCACGGAAGCATCTATAACTGTTGTTGCCCAGTCAGAATATCCATTATTAGTCACTACGCTTCCTAAATGCTGGTATTTATCATTTTCATATTCAATAGAGCCTTTCAACCAGTTTTCGCTGTCTAAGTACATCACAATACCGCACTGGTCGAAGCGGTGATGGCTTTCTTCAAAATCCGTTTTAACGATAAAACTAAAATATTTTTCTTCTGTTTCCATCTGGAAAACAGGTGCGTTATCGTTTTGAAAATGATAATAGGTTCTCTGCCATAAATCCGTATGGGGCTTTGTAACAACCTCAATCGTGTCATGGTTTATTTTGCAGCTTTCCGGCTCTCTTGTCCATTTGAATTTTGTTAAGTCCATTTTCCGGCTCCGTCCCTTCACGTTCTTTTTTCAAAGTATAGCAAAAAAGAATTCTTCTTTCAATCACAAGCTTATTGTGTTATGGTATAAAAAGTAGAGTTTATACACCGCGAAAGGAGCGCTCCTGATAAAATGAAAGAAACGAAATTAAATCAAAACTGGCAGATGAAAATTCTTGGCGATAATGTATACCATATTGCCAATGACTGGATAGATGTGGAAATTCCGGGCACTGTTTACGGCAATTTACTGCAAAAAGGACTGATGCCGGATCCGTACTACAGAATGAATGAACTGGATGCGCTGAAGTTGATGGAGCAGGATTTCTGTTTCCGGACAACATTCGTATTGGAAAAAGAGCAGCTTCAGGCGGATTGCCTTTTGCTGCGTTTTGAGGGCATTGATACACTGTCTGATATTTATTTAAATGACATACATCTCGGACATTGTGATAATATGCACCGTATTTGGGAATTTGACATACTGGAGGAAGCGAAAGAGGGAGAAAACCAGCTAAGAGTAGAGATATATTCCCCTACGGAATATATTGCAAAAGAGAATGAGAAGATTTATACCGGAGGCTCTTTAGAGAGCATGGAAGGATTCCCGCACCTTAGAAAGGCACACTGTATGTTTGGATGGGATTGGGGACCGAGACTGCCTGATGCCGGTATTTTCAGAGATGTTTCTATTTTGGAATGTCAGAGGGCTCGTTTTGAGCAGGTTTACATAACACAAGAATGGGAGGAAAAAGAAGAGGCAGTAACGGTTGCGCTTGATGTTACACTAGAGCTTTTTTCAGATGATACACCAAAAGAAAATGAACTTGTGATAAAAACGGCGCTGTATGACCCTAAGGGGGTACAGATTGCAGCAAAGTCCTCAGCCTGCGGCGGAGCATCCGGTGCGGAACAGGACTGGGACAGGCTAAAAGTGGAGAATCCTCAGAGATGGTGGCCTAACGGGTACGGTAAGCAGCCTTTGTATACGGCAGAGGTCATTTTAGAGGATAAGGCGGGAGTAGTCTTAGATTCTTATACGCGCAAAATCGGACTGCGGACTATGACAGTGAATACGGAGAAAGATGAGTGGGGAGAATGTTTTGCGCATGAAGTAAATGGCGTAAAAATTTTTGCTATGGGTGCGGATTATATTCCGGAAGATAATATTCTTTCCCGAGTGACAAAAGAGAGGACACGGAAACTTTTAGAGGATGCCGCAGAGGCACATCATAATTGTATCAGGGTATGGGGCGGCGGATATTATCCCGATGACTGGTTTTATGATATTTGTGATGAACTCGGCTTAATCGTGTGGCAGGATTTTATGTTTGCCTGTGCACAGTATGAACTGGATGATGAGTTTGAAAGAAATGTCAGCGCCGAGATTCGTGACAATGTCAGAAGGCTCCGTCATCATGCCAGTCTGGGGCTGTGGTGCGGCAATAACGAGATGGAGACACAGACACTGGACGGAGCATGGAAACCTTCCATCAAGCAGAAATATGATTATATTAAATTATACGAATATATTATTCCTAAAATTCTCAAGGAAGAAGACCCGGCATCCTTTTACTGGCCTTCATCACCTTCATCCGGCGGAAATTATGATAATCCGTGGGATGAAAACAGGGGAGATACACATTACTGGGATGTCTGGCATGGTAATAAACCTTTTACGGAGTATCGGAAATTTTACTTCCGCTATTTGTCGGAATTCGGCTTTCAGTCATTTCCATGTCTGAAAACGATAGAAACGTTTACCGAGCCCGAAGACAGGAACATTTTTTCCAGAGTGATGGAGATGCACCAGAGAAACAGAGCGGCAAACGGTAAGATTTTGGATTATCTGTCGGCGACATACCTCTATCCGAAAAGTTTTGAGATGCTTCTTTACACCTCGCAGCTTTTACAGGCGGACGCCATCCGTTATGGTATCGAACATTTCAGGAGACACAGGGGCAGATGTATGGGAACCGTTGTCTGGCAGTTGAATGATATCTGGCCTGTGGCATCATGGGCAAGCATCGACTATTACGGCAGATGGAAAGCCCTGCATTACATAGAGAAAAGAGTATTTGCTCCGGTGATGATTTCCTGTGAGGAAATAGGAGAGTTGAGTGAAAGACCATATTGTATTAAGCAGCCAGCGCCGATTGAGAAATCCGTAAGGCTTCATGTAGCGAATGAAACAATGGAGCCGGTAACGGGAACGGTGCATTGGGAGCTTCGTACGCCGGACAGCAGTATTTTATTATCCGGAGAAAAAGAAGTCAGTATACCGCCGCTTAATGGCGTATGGCTTGAAAAACTGGATTTCTCAGATTATGACGAATTAAAAAGTTATGTAAACTGCACTTTTTCCGTAGATGGAGAAATAGTATCCCGAAATACATGCCTTTTTACCGCACCAAAGCATTTTGCTTTTCAAGACCCGCAGTTGTCATGGAAAAAAGAGGGCAATGCACTAATTATATCATCAGCAGCCTATGCTAAGAATGTAGAGATTCAGGGCGTGGACGGGGATGTAAAACTGTCGGATAACTTCTTTGATATGAATGCGGAAGAGCGGCGGATAGAGATATTAGAGGGAGATGCGGAGAAGTTTTCGGTGAAATCGGTGTATGATATTGGGATGTAAATAAAACCCTGCCGGACGGTAGGGTTTTACTCACATTTCCTAGCGCAAGCTTAAAATTCATCGTCTGTATCATCAGTATTTTTTGGAGCGGCAGGTACATTTTCCATCAGAGCAAGCGTCTGCTTTGCATTCTCGTATTCTTCGACAGATGCGCCAAGAACTTCACAGGCATGTTGGAGATCGATGCCCAGATTTTTCATTGCAGAGTCTACGCTTTTGACTAAATTTTGTGCGATACCTTTTTCGATTCCGCGTTCTTCACCGCGCGCAACTCCAAGTTCAAAGATATTCATTTCCACCGCCTCCCATTCCTCAGACTGCTTTACTTCTCCCACGATTCTGTCTAAATCCAGAATTCGTTTATCTTTTACCGTAATATTTTCGTTATCCAGTGTAGTGTGTTTCATGTACTGCAGCAGGCTGATTAGTTCCGGTCTGCCGTTTTTACTCGTCATATTTAGGAAAATCTTACTCGTACCGGCTTCCAGTGACAATTCCGGTACTTCTTCGCACCGCTCGCTGAAAGTATACATAGCCAGATCTTTTCCGAAGATATCATCCTGTGTGATAAAAATGATTGTTGTGGAAGGCAGATGCTTGTATCTGGTTTCCT
>CAMWMM010000252.1 GCA_947175285.1 uncultured Lachnospiraceae bacterium | reverse complement strand
AATGGCTCAGGGGGTGACCGGCGGGGATTTGTTCTTTATTGAAACTGTGGAGAAATATCCTGCAGCGTACAGGGGGACTACTGACCAGGCAAAGGAAGAGCAAAATGATGATGTCCGCCCGGAACTTGTTTCCCATGTGGAAGATATGGAATCCTATGATACGATTATCCTTATCTACCCGAACTGGTGGGGAACACTGCCGCAGGCTGTCTTTACTTTCTTGGAAGAATATGATTTTTCAGGGAAAACGATATGGCCGCTCTGTACCCATGAGGGAAGCAGATTGGGGAAAAGCGAAAGTGACATTGCAGAGCTTGTTCCTGATGCGCAGTTGGTAAAGGGGCTTGCGATAAAAGGAGACAGTGTCGGCAGTGCACAGACGGATGTGGAAGCATGGCTCAGTGACTTGAAGATTTCAGATTAGTCGAATCAATCAGGGCTGATCCGCATAGGAGGAATCACTTCAGACTTGTTTGTGTTTAACGAGCTTGGAGATACGGTTGAGATGCGGATTAAGATTCAGGATGAATAGCATCAGAAGTTAAATTTGCTGTACAAAATGTATGAGGGTGAAAAGGATGAAAAACAAGGAAGAAACAAATAAAAAGTTTACATTTTGGATATCAAGCCTGAAAAAATGTATGTCTTTTCATCCAGAACCGGGATTTGAAACACTGACTTTTAAGGATCACGGTTCTATGTGGAGCAAGGTGCATGAATTTGTAGACCAGGGATATGTTGTGCAGTAAATAGAAAAGTAGGCCAAAGAAAGGGCGTGCCAGACATATATGACAAAAAAACGAAAAGTTCAGATTTTTATTGATCTGGCAATGACGATACTGTTGCCTTTGCTCATGGCTTATGAAATGATTGGGAAAGCTTTACATGAATGGTTGGGCATGGTGATGTTTATTCTGTTTGTTTTACATCACATATTGAATTATTCCTGGCATAAAGCTCTGTTCAAAGGCTGCTATACTGCTTTACGGATATGGGGGATTGTCATAAACCTTTTATTACTGATTTTGATGATTGGGCTGATGGTCAGCGGACTGGTTATGTCACGGTATATATTTGCTTTTCTGCCGATCACAGGCGGAAGGGCAACAGCAAGGGTGGTACATTTGATTGCTTCTTATTGGGCATTAGCGTTGATGTCGTTGCACGCAGGATTCCACGGGAGCATGATCATGGGAATGATAAGAAATGTTACGAAAACATCAGGACAATCAGCCATACGCACTGTTGTACTGCGAAGCATGGCTGTAATTGTGGTACTATATGGAGGCTATGCCTTTGTGACAAGACAGATGGCTGAATATATGTTTTTGAGAAGTTATTTTGTGTTTTTTGACTTTGATGAACCCATTATATTCTTTCTTATGGACTATGTGGCAATAATGGGGCTTTTTACTATTACAGGATACTATATATCTAAATTGTTCCATAAGAAAACCTGCAAAAGAAGATGATAGCTGTAAAAAGAAGGACATAAATCAGGTAGAAGGGAAAGGAAGATGATTATGAAAAAACAACTATTATCAGCATTATTGACTGTGTCTCTGATATCCATGTTTTTTTCCGGATGCGGGCAGACAGAAAAACCATCCGACAGGGAAAGTAATCCTGCACAGGACATTGTACAATCAGTATCTGGTGAGAATGAAGATTCAAATGCAAAAGAATCGACACAGGAAAATAATCAGGAGACAGTTATAAGTAATCCTGCACAGGATGAAGCTCCCTCAGAGGTTCCTGTTGTTTATATGACAACGGATATTTCACCGGAGGGGCTGATGGCTGTTTATGAGGCCCTGAATTGGGAACCGGAAGGAAATGTGGCAGTAAAATTGTCTACAGGAGAGCCGCCGGCGAGCAACTATCTCAGGCCGGAACTTATTGAGGATTTGGTTCAGTCAGTAAACGGGACCATTGTGGAGTGCAATACCGCCTATGGAGGTTCCCGCGCGGAAACAGCCATGCATTATCAGGTAGCGGAGGATCATGGTTTTACAGCAATTGCAGATTTCCAGATTCTGGATGAGGATGGTTCCATGACTTTAGCTGTTACGGGGGGAACACAGCTGACAGAAAATTATGTTGGGGCAGCATTTGCGGATTATGATTCCTATCTTATCTTGTCTCATTTTAAGGGTCATGCGATGGCGGGTTTTGGCGGAGCAATCAAGAATATTTCCATAGGGCTTGGCTCAAGCGAAGGAAAATGCTGGATACATTCCGGGGGCACCAGCCTTACCAGTCCCTGGGGCGGAAAACAGGATGCTTTTCTGGAATCAATGGCGGAAGCAGGACTGTCGGTTTCGGATTATCTCGGCAACGGAGAGCGGATTGTCTATATCAATGTGATGAACCGCCTGTCGGTAGACTGTGACTGTGACGGCAATCCCGCCGAGCCGGATATGCATGATATTGGTATCCTTGCATCCACTGACCCGGTGGCGTTGGATCAGGCATGCATGGATTTGATTTATGAACAAAAAGATGGTGACGGTGCTTCGCTTGTAAACCGTATTGAATCCCGAAACGGCCTGCATACACTGGAACATGCGGAGGAAATAGGACTTGGCAGCCGCACCTATGAGTTGAGAACTATTGATGAATGAGAGGTATGGATATGAAGAATCAGATAAAAAATTTAACTTTATCAGCGATGTTTACGGCTATAGGCATAGTGCTGCCGTTCTTTACCGGACAGATTCCACAGATTGGGAGTATGCTGCTACCCATGCACATTCCTGTTTTCCTCTGCGGTCTGATCTGCGGATGGCAGTATGGGGCGGCAGTAGGGTTTATTTTGCCACTGATGCGTTCCATGCTGTTTACCATGCCGCCGCTGTTCCCCAATGCAACAGCGATGGCGTTTGAGCTTCTGACCTATGGGCTGGTAGCAGGGCTGCTTTATTCCCGTTCGCGCTGGCAGTGTGTCATTGCGTTGTACCGATCTATCATAGTGGCTATGGTTGCAGGAAGAATCGTGTGGGGTGTGGTTGAAATTATCTTGCTTGGTATCAACGGCAGTGTTTTTACGTGGAAAGCATTTATGGCAGGGGCATTCCTGAATGCGGTTCCCGGTATTATCGTTCAGCTTATCCTGATTCCGGCGGTCATGGTTGCACTGAACCGTACCGGTCTTGTGAGGTTTCGGAAGCAGCAGACGTCAGTGCAGACAGTGAAAGGAAAATGAAAATGGACAAGGGAAAAGTCATCCATGAAGTATTAGAGAACCTTCGTACTTTGTCTTGTAAAGATGTGCCGATGATTATTGCACTGGACGGCAGATGTGCGTCTGGAAAGACCGATTTGGCAGAAAAGCTTCAAAAAATGATAAACTGTACCGTCTTTCATATGGATGACTTTTTTCTGCGGCCAAAACAGCGGAGTAAAGAACGTCTGAATACACCGGGAGGCAATGTGGATTATGAACGATTCCGTGAAGAAATTCTTATGCCATTGAAAAGTGGTATGCAAAAAATCTCCTATCAGCCCTATGATTGCCATGAACAGCAGCTTTTGCAGCCAGTTGTCGTAGAACCAACACAGACTGTTCTGGTAGAAGGTTCTTATAGCTGTCATCCCGAATTGTGGGATTTTTACAGCCTGCATATTTTTTTAACGGTAAATCCGGATGAACAATTAAGGCGTATTGCCAGGCGAAACGGAAAGGATAACATCCGGCAGTTTCAGGAACAGTGGATTCCGTTGGAAGAACAGTATTTTATGGCATATCAGGTTATAGAACGCTGCGATATATGCTTTGAAACATAAAACAGCAGCACAAAACTATGTGGAAGGAGGCGATGTCTGTGCAGGACATATTACATAGAGAAGCAATTTACCTCTGGTATTATTTTGAACTGCAACTTCGGCAGATTCTGCCCTATTGGGCGTTGGGGATTGTCCTTGGTTCGGTGGTTTCGGTTTTTGTCAAAGACCATATCCATGGGATGTTCCGTTCCATTGGAAATAAAAAGCTCGGTATCCTGGGGATTCCAATTGCGAGTATTATTGGCATTGCATCGCCGCTCTGTATGTACGGTACCATTCCCGTTGCAGCTTCTTTTTCAAAAAGTGGTATGAAGGATGACTGGCTGGCGGCATTTATGATGAGTTCAATCCTGCTTAATCCTCAGCTTATTGTCTACAGCACGGCACTAGGAAGTGCGGCATTGGCAATCCGCATTGTTTCCAGTTTTGTATGTGGCATTGCAGCAGGACTGCTGGTGCGGTGGTTTTACCAAGACAAGCCTTTTTTTAACTATACCGGTTTTGATGAACCGAAAAGTCATGATGTTGATCCTAACCTGCTTCTGCGGCTGGTTAAGAATATCGGCAGGAATATAAGGGCAACGGGTTTATGGTTTCTGCTTGGAATAGTTTTGTCGGTGGTCTTCCAGAGGTATGTTCCGGCAGAAGTGGTGAGTGGTCTGTTTGGGGAAAGCGAGGGATTCGGCATACTGATGGCAGCAACGGTTGGCGTTCCCCTTTATGCCTGTGGTGGTGGAACGATTCCACTACTCATTCAGTGGCTTGCAGACGGCATGAGCATGGGAAGTGCGGCAGCATTTATGATTACGGGACCATCTACGAAAATTACCAATCTTGGAGCTTTGAAGATTGTACTTGGTGTGAAGCATTTCATTTTTTATTTGGTTTTTGAGATGCTGTTTTCACTGCTCTCTGGATGGATAGTAAATGTGATTGTATAAATGAAGGAAGATAAGTTTATAAGAAAATTCAACGATTAAGAGCATGATATGTATGCAGATAATATTGCTTTACATGGGGTAGTAAAAAGGAGATTTTATCGGGATGGGGGTGTAACAATGTCAGAAACAGATGAAAAACTGATATATGGAAACCTACATATTCATCCTGCAAGCAGGACAGTTTATGTGAATGGGCGGGAAATAGCGATTACAAGAATGGAGTTTGACGTGCTCTGTTTTATGGCAACTAATCCCAATATTGCATTTACTAAGGAGCAAATATATGAGGCGGTAAACAAAGAAAACTATGCAGATGGTTCCTATACCATAAGGGATATTATTTATCGTCTCAGAGCGAAGCTGGATATTTCTAATATACAGACTTTGCATGGATATGGTTATAAATTCAGTGTGGAAAATAAATAAAGCAGCCAAATGTCGTAATTTGTCGAGGAAAAAGATAATCTATCTATTTCCTGTTTATAAAGTAAGGATATTTGAGGTTTAGAATATAACCCAACCGGAAAAATAGTTGGGTTATATTTTTTGTTGTAAATCAAGTTGAGGGGTTATTCTTTTCTTTGACGATTGCCGCTGCTGTGGCAGTGAAAATCTTTAAGCTGCTTTCATCACATTGGGAGAGTAGCCGGAGCAACTCATAATATGTAGAGTCTGTTTTTTGGCCGTCTGGGAAAATACAGTCGTCTGCGGATATATTTAGTGTCCTGCAGATGTGATAAAAATTCTCAATGCTTGGGGAACAGCGGCCGCGCTCTAGATCCTTTTGAAAAGAAAGGGAGTGTTCCAGTAGCTCTGCGCAAGTTTCCTGTGTCAGATGCATTTTCTTACGGGCTTTTTTCAATTCCCAGCTGAAAATGCGTGCATCGCTGATTGACAGGGACATTCTAATCACCTCCTAGAAGTAGTGTATTGCCACACCTTCAAAAAGTAAAAAGGGTAACAACACGCTCAAAATATATGTTAAGAAACTACCATAGGTACTCGACGTTCTGATGAATTAAAAAAAACGTGGTTCATCAGAACATTATTTTGAGTGCTTTTTTGTGACCATGAGAAGGGATACATGGTCATTGGGGAATAAGCATAGGCCGGGCATCGGTAAGGGAATTTTGTTAAAAAAATATATTTCATTTTACAAGTAAAGTGCTCCTTTGATGGTAGTGTGGTGCGCTACTTTTTTAAGTTTAATGAGAAAAAAGATGGTTATTCAGAATATACACTGGGTAATGATCTTTTTTCTTTTGCAGCTAAGTGGTACAGCTTTTATCGTATCAGGGGTCCTCCACTTTCATGTTTTATTTCGGGCATGAAAAGACTGGAGGAAAAAAGGATGAGAGAGAAACATACGGATTCCGTGCAGAACCGCTTCACAGCATACCTGATGGCGGCTGTGGGGAACACGCGGAAGAAATACTGGGAGCGGAAGTGCCGGCTGCAGGGCATGGAATATATCCAGGAGGATAACCTGGAGCGCAACTATACGGACTTTGACGAACAGTACCGCGCTTACATAAGGGAACATACGGATTTTATCTTCAGGGACTGGCAGAGGTACGGGGAGCTGCTGAACCTTTTGGAGAGCGACCGGCTGGCAAAGGCCATAAGCAGGCTGAAAGGCAGGGACAGGGAGATCCTGTTTGCCAGGGTTTATGGGGAGCTTACCTTTACACAACTGGGGGAGCGGTTCCATATGGAGCCGAAACAGGCTGAGATGGCATATTACTATGTGCTCAGGAAACTAAGGAAGGAGATGGGTGGAAAGGATGAATTTTGAGAAACTGCTGGAGCAGGCAAAGGCAGGGGATGAAAAAGCGCAGGAGGAGATCTTCCGGATGTACCGGCCGCTCCTTATCAAGAACGCCATGGAGCAGAACGTGTTTGAGGAGGATCTGTACCAGGAGCTTTCGGCAACCCTGTTGAGCTGCATCCGGAAGTTCAGGATTTAGCCGGTGCGGAAAGTATAGACCGGTTTTTGGAATTATAGCGATTGTGCAGGGGATTGTTGCGTTTCGGGCATCCCCTGCGTATAAAATGATGTGTCGCAAAAGGTATACCATTGGAGATAGTTATTCTGACAGGCACACGCCCCTGTTTTTCTGTCGCAAAAAGCCTTTTTTGTTTTTTGCGATGTCGCAGGAGTGCTGAGTACCTTTTGCGACATGGATTTTTACGGAAGGAGGGCTGTCATGGCGGCAAAGAAATTTGGGTATGTCCGCGTCAGTACCCGTGAGCAGAACCCGGACCGGCAGATACATATCCTGCGGGACGAGGAGGGCATTGACGAGCGTGACATATATGTGGAGAAGGAATCAGGGAGAAAGTTTGAGCGCCCTGTGTACCGTTCCCTGGTTGACAACATCCTGCGGGAAGGCGACCTGCTGGTGGTGACGGA
>CAMWMM010000251.1 GCA_947175285.1 uncultured Lachnospiraceae bacterium | reverse complement strand
GGAAAAGAGAAGTCTGCCGCATGTGATCACCTTTGAGCCGAAGCGGGTAACATGGATAAAGCTTGGCAGTCTGATAAAGGCAGATGACCCGTCTCCTTTTCCGGCACTTAGTCAGATTGAGGCTTATGGAAGAGTTGTAAAATAGTAATTTTTTAAAAAGAGTGGTTTACAAAACCACTCTTTTGTTATATTATGGTATTGGAAAACGATTTCCGGAAAACCTTTTCCGAAAATATTTCCATCTTATAGACGGCTGTAATCGTAGAAGGAAAAACGATGGTATCGATAAAAGATGTGGCAAAACAGGCAGGGGTAGCGATTTCTACGGTATCTAAGGTGCTTAATAATTATCCCAATGTCAGTGAAGAAACAAAGAAAAAAGTGAATGAGGCGGTAGATGCGCTTGGGTTTGTGCCTAATTCGGTGGCAGCGGCGCTTTCGTCCAAACACTCCGGGAGAGTGGCGATTTTATTAAACCTTGAGAATGTTTCTCAGGCCGTGGATGAAATTAATATGCAGTATCTGACCGGCGCCATTCATCAGGCAGTAGAAATCAATCTGGATGTGATTACACTTTTTTACTCCATGATTCGTAAAATGACATTGGAGGAAATTATCCGTTATTTACAGTCACAGAGCATTACCGGACTTATTATTTTCGGGATGTCCAAAGAAGATAAAGTATTGCACAGTCTGATAGCATCCGGCATTTTCAAAATCGTTACCGTGGATGCGCCGATGGTGAATGAAAGTACTTCCTGTGTCTGGATTCATCAGGAAAAAGCGCAGTACGAAGTGGCAAAGAAAACGGTGACGGAGAATGGAAGTAAGAGCATTCTGTATTTGTCGGGAAAAAAGAACGGGTATGTGACGGAAGAGCGTTTAAAAGGTATTAAACGGCTGGCGGAGGAGATGCAGCTTCCCATACTGATACGAAACGGCAGCTTTTCCGAGTTGGAAGCAAGAAAGCTTACATTTAAATATGCAAAAAATAAGGATGTAATAGTATGTGCGTCCGATTTAATGGCAATCGGCGCGATGAAAGCGCTGACTGACATGGATATTTTCAGACCGGTTTGCGGTTTTGACGGCATTACGCTGATGGGATATGCCGGGAAGCAGATGCACACGGTGCGCCAGAATTTTGCCGCTATTGCGGCGGAGGCGGTTTTGGAGCTGAAAAGGCTGTTAGAGGGCAAAACAGGGGAAGAAATCGTTCTCGGATATGAACTGGTGCGCATGCAGTATCTGGATATTATTTGTTAACAGCAGAGGCGTTTTGCATGGAGGCAGCTTCTGGAGTAAATAAAAAATAGTAGTAAAAAAAGAAAATGCAGGAGGTATTTTTATGGCACAGGCAAGTAACCTGAAAAGAGATGTATTAGTGATGAATCTGGAAAAGGAACTGGAAGAGCAGACATCCGCAACTTACGGCAAAAGCATTGCGGAGTGCAGTAATGAAGAATTGTATTATAGTCTGCTTTTATTGTCCAAGAAACTGATGCAAGTTTCCGAGCCGATAGAAGGAGATAAGAAGATTTATTATATCTCTGCGGAATTTCTTATCGGTAAACTGCTGTCCAACAATTTAATTAATCTTGGAATTTATGATAAGTTGGATGAAATTTTAAGCAAAAACGGAAAACAGTTGAGCGCAATCGAAGAGGCAGAGCCGGAACCGTCTTTAGGAAACGGCGGACTTGGACGTCTTGCGGCATGTTTTTTGGATTCTATTGCAACGTTGAATCTGCCCGGAGAGGGAATCGGCCTAAACTATCATTTCGGTCTGTTCAAACAGGTTTTCAAAGACAGATTGCAGCATGCTGAAAAAAATGACTGGATTGAGGATAAATCATGGCTGACAAAGACGGATGTTACCTTTGATGTGTATTTTGGAAAGAAGAAAGTAACTTCCAGATTATATGACATTGATGTCGTTGGTTATGACAGCGGTGTAAATAAACTGAGACTGTTTGATATTGAGACCGTAGATGAGAGCCTTGTAAAGAAGGGCATTGATTTTGATAAGGAAGATATCGAAAAGAACCTGACATTATTCTTATATCCGGATGATTCCGATGAAGCCGGAAATCTGCTTCGTATTTATCAGCAGTATTTTATGGTAAGCAATGCGGCACAGTTGATTTTAAGAGAGATGAAAGAAAAGCAGTATGACCTGCGTAAAATGTATGAACATGCGGTGATTCAGATTAATGATACTCATCCGACTATGGTAATTCCTGAATTAATCAGAATCCTTGTTAATGAGAAAGCGTTTACGATGGATGAGGCTATTGAGGTAGTAAGCAAAACCTGTGCTTATACAAACCACACAATTTTAGCGGAAGCATTGGAAAAATGGCCTTTGAAGTATCTGGAAAAAGTAGTGCCTCAGTTAGTACCGATTATTAAGGAGCTGGATAAGAGAGTAGCAGCCAAGTATAAAGACCCTGAGGTTCAGATTATTGATAAAGATAAGAGAGTGCATATGGCACATATTGATATTCATTATGGATTCTCCGTTAACGGCGTTGCGGCAATTCATACAGAGATTTTGAAGGATACGGAGTTAAATGCTTTCTATAAACTGTATCCTGAAAAGTTCAATAACAAGACAAACGGTATTACATTTAGAAGATGGCTGTTGTCCTGTAATCATGAACTTGCCGGATTCCTTTCCGAAACGATTGGCGACGGATATAAGAAGGATGCGGATAAACTGGAAAAATTGCTGGAGTTTAAGGATAATGACAAGGTACTTGACAGAATTGCGGAAATTAAGATGAATCGTAAGAAAGACCTTGCCGCTTATGTAAAAGAAGTGGAGGGCGTGACATTAAATCCGGATTCCATTTTCGATATCCAGTCCAAGAGACTTCATGAATATAAACGTCAGCAAATGAATGCGTTATATATTATTCATAAATACTTGGAAATCAAGGCAGGAAAGAAACCTGCAAGACCGATGACATTTATTTTCGGTGCAAAAGCGGCGCCGGCATATGTCATTGCGCAGGATATCATCCACCTTTTACTGGTATTACAGGAAATCATTAATAATGATCCTGATGTAAGTCCTTATATGACGGTGCTTATGGTGGAAAACTACAACGTATCTTATGCGGAGAAGATGATTCCCGCTTGCGATATTTCCGAGCAGATTTCGTTAGCGTCTAAGGAAGCTTCCGGTACGGGTAATATGAAGTTCATGTTAAACGGCGCCGTAACACTTGGTACTTCGGACGGAGCGAATGTGGAAATCCATGAACTTGTCGGTGATGACAATATTTATATTTTCGGAGAAAAATCCGAGCAGGTTATCAAGCATTACGCAAAGGCGGATTATGTTTCCAAAGATTATTACAAAAAGAGTCCTGTTATTAAAGCAGCGGTTGACTTTATTGTCAGCAAGGAAGCATTGAAAGTCGGACATAAAAAGAATCTGGAGAGACTTCATAAGGAACTGCTTAATAAAGACTGGTTTATGACATTGCTTGATTTAGAGGATTATATTAAGGTTAAAGACCAGATGATGGCAGATTATGAAGACCAGGATAAGTGGAGAAGGATGATGCTTGTGAATATTGCAAAAGCAGGATTCTTCTCATCCGACAGAACGATTGCGGAATATAACAGGGATATCTGGAAACTCAAATAAAAAATTATGAAAGAGAGGGATAGCCTATGAAAGATAATAATTGCGGATATTGTCAGGGCGGAGAATTATTGGCGAAGTTCGGTATTAAAATCTGTGACTTGGATGTCAGCCAGTTGATTTTATTCAAAGAGCAGAGCAAGCCCGGAAGATGTATTGTTGCTTATAAAGACCATGTCAGCGAAATCGTGGATATCAGCGAAGAGGAAAGAAACCGCTTCTTCGCCGATGTCACAAAAGCGGCAAAGGCAATCCATGCGGCATTTTCACCGGATAAGCTCAATTATGGCGCTTATGGAGATACGGGATGTCATCTGCATATGCATTTAGTGCCTAAATATAAAGATCAGGATGAGTGGGGCGGTACGTTCCAGATGAACCCGGATAAAAAGTATTTAAGCGATGCGGAATATGACGAGATGATTGAAAAAATTAAGAAATGCCTGTAAAAATAAATTCCCTATTGACATATCATTACAATCGGTGTATTATCAATTCATACAATACCTACTGAATGAGTATGGAATAAAATTTAAATAGTACAAAACCGAAAAGAATGAGAGGAACAGGGAGGATTATTATGGCAAATATTAAAAAGAGCGCAACAGAGTTAATCGGGCATACACCGCTGTTAGAGGCTGTTAATTACGAGAAAGCAAATCAGGTTACGGATGCAACTATTTTAGTCAAACTGGAGTATTTAAACCCGGCAGGTTCCGTAAAGGACCGTATCGCCTTAAATATGATTGAGGATGCGGAGAAAAAAGGGATTTTAAAGCCGGGGGCAACTATTATTGAACCCACATCCGGCAATACGGGCATCGGGCTTGCGGCGGTAGCGGCGGCCAAAGGATATCAGGCGATTCTGACGCTTCCGGAGACGATGAGCGTGGAGAGAAGAAAATTGTTGCAGGCATATGGCGCGAAGCTGGTACTGACAGATGGCAGCAAGGGCATGAAAGGCGCGATTGCCAAAGCGGAAGAAATTCAGGCTTCCACGCCGGGCTCCATTATTCTCGGACAGTTTGTGAATCCTGCGAATCCGGAAGTGCATAAGGCAACGACAGGTCCTGAAATCTGGGAAGATACGGACGGAAAAGTAGACATTTTTGTTGCAGGAGTCGGTACGGGAGGTACGGTTACAGGTGTAGGCGCTTATTTGAAAGAAAAAAATCCGGCGGTGAAAGTTGTTGCCGTAGAGCCGGAGAGCAGCCCTGTTTTGTCAGGCGGAGCGCCGGGCGCACATAAAATACAGGGTATCGGTGCAGGATTTGTACCGGAAGTGCTTGATACGGGTATTTATGATGAGATTATTCAGGTATCGAATGAGGATGCTTTTGCAGCAGGAAGAGAAATTGCCGTAAAAGAGGGCGTTCTGGTGGGCATTTCTTCAGGAGCGGCGCTTTATGCGGCAACACAGCTTGCAAAGCGTCCTGAAAATAAAGGCAAAGTTATTGTTGCGCTGCTGCCGGATTCCGGAGACCGGTATTTGTCTACTCCATTATTTGGCGGTGAAGCGTAATAAACTTAACGATAAGATTTCCCTTGTATTTTTGAGAATGCAAGGGAAATTTTTAGTTGTATTGCTTTCGTTATGCTATAATAGTATGAGAACAATTAAGGAGACAGGTAATAAATGGCGCTTCAATTTTACTTCGGCGGTTCGGGAGCCGGAAAGAGCAGACAGCTTCATCAGGATATCATAGCGCAGTCCCTGCGGGAACCGGAACGTAATTTCCTGCTGATTGTACCGGATCAGTTTACGATGCAGACGCAGATGGATTTGGTTTTGGAACACCCAAACAGAGGGATTATGAATATTGATGTCCTAAGCTTCGGCAGACTGACGCACAGAATTTTGGAAGAAGTAGGGCATGAAGAGATACCGGTTTTAGACGATACGGGTAAGAGCCTTATTTTGCGTAAAATAGCGGAGAAAGAGCGGAATAATCTTACTGTGATGGGAAAGCATCTGCATAAAATCGGCTATATTCATGAGGTAAAGTCTGCGATTTCAGAGTTTATGCAATATGGCATCGGAGTGGAGGAACTTTCCAAATTAACGGAATCCGCCAAAACGAGAGGCGCACTATATTATAAATTAAAGGATTTGGAAGTGCTGTACGGCAGTTTTTCAGCATATATCCGGGAGAAGTTTATTACGACAGAGGAGACGCTGGACAGGCTGTGTAAGGCGCTGCCGAAATCAAAGATTATAAAGGACTGTGTGATAGCATTTGACGGATTTACCGGCTTTACGCCGATACAGGATCATGTTATTCAGGAACTCATGAGATTGACTAATAGAGTCATTGTTACAATTACGATTGATGCAGGAGAAAATCCTTATCAAATGGATGGAGAGCAGAAGCTTTTTCATTTAAGTAAAAAGACGGTGGCGGGGTTAAAGAAATTGGCAGAAGAGACAGACACGGAGCTTCTTCCGGCTGTCGTCTGTGAAAAACGGATACAGGGAAGTCTTCCCCGGTTTGCAGGAAATCCGGAACTGGCTCATTTAGAGCGTTTTCTGTTCCGTTATCCGGTCAAGACATACGAAGAGGAGGCAGAATGTGTTCATTTGATAGAAGCGTCTACTTCCAAAGAAGAAGTCAGACAGACTTGTATTGAGATTCACAGACTGTTAAAAAGCGGACTGCACTATCGGGATATTGCTGTTGTGACGGGGAGTATGGAGACATACGGAAATGATTTGGAAGAGGAATTTGCCAGATTTCATATCCCGATTTATATGGACAGAACGAGGGGAATTTTGAGCAATCCTTTTACGGAATATATTCGCAGCGCCCTACAGATTGTCCTGCAGGATTTTAGCAGGGAGGCGGTCTTTCATTATCTGCGGACGGGACTTTGCGGTTTTGAAAGAGAGGATATTGACAGACTGGAAAACTACATCCGCAGATTCGGTATCCGTGGGAAAAAGCAGTGGAGCAGCCTTTTTGTCTATAAAGAAGAGAACGGCGAGGAGGGAGTTGCCCTGCTTGCGCGTTACAATGAGATGCGGGAGATGTTGATGGAACAGCTTGCTCCTTTGTTTTCGGGCTATCAAACAGCGGGGGAACTTGTGCATGCTTTGTATGAATTTCTTGTACAGAATGAATTGCAGAAAAAGCTGAGCGATTACGAGCAGAAGTTTAAAAATGAAGGCGATTTGGCAAGGGCGAAGGAATACGGACAGATTTACGGACTTGTCATTGACCTGCTTGATCAGATAGAGGGACTTTTACGGGAAGAGGAAATGGATTTTCGGGAATTTGCAGACATTCTGGATGCAGGATTTTCCGAAATTACGGTAGGTACGATTCCTCAGAATGTTGACAGGGTAGTTATCGGGGATATTGAGAGAACCCGCCTAAAACAGGTTGAGGCGCTTTTTTTCCTCGGGATTAATGATGGAAATATTCCGAAAGGCGGCAGCAGGGGCGGCATTATATCCGATATTGACAGGGAGTTTCTGCAGGAGTCAGGATGGGAGCTTGCGCCAACGCCGAGACAGCAGATGTATAT
>CAMWMM010000250.1 GCA_947175285.1 uncultured Lachnospiraceae bacterium | reverse complement strand
CGTCCATAAGCATCCGGAAGACCTGTGATGATATGGGAAGAACGGCATGCTCTCATTTCTGCATTGTAAGCATCGAAGCAGCCTGCATTGTGTGTTTTTCTGTGTGTTGAGAAGAACTCACTGATTTCAGGATCAACTTCATAACCGTTATCAGAGCAAGCTTTCTCTGCCATTCTGATACCGCCGTAAGGCTGTAAGGAACGTTTGAAAGGTTTGTCTGTCTGGAAACCAACGATTTTTTCTTTGCTCTTGTCCAGATATCCGGGACCATGAGATGTAATGGTAGAGATAACCTTCGTATCCATATCAAGTACACCGCCAGCTTCACGCTCCTGTTTCTGTAAATCAAGAACCTGTGCCCATAAGTCTTTTGTGTTCTGTGTAGGAGCAGCTAAGAAAGACTCATCACCTTCATAAAGATGATAGTTTTTCTGGATGAAGTCGCGCACATTAACTTCATTTTCCCATTTGCCGCCTACAAAATCTTTCCATTCTGGTCTCATTTTGAAATAGCCTCCTATTTTAATAATATTAATAAATATATTTAGCATATTTTATGGGAAAATATGCCTAAAACCAACTTGTACCGTATACTTATTATATGTTAAAAAACTAACATACGTCAAGTCGGGCATTGTACTTTTTCGCATACATAATATGAATTTTTCTGTAATTTTTTGTGAAATTTGTATGAAGAAGACAAAAAGATTTTCTAGGGCGTCAAAAAACGCCGTCCAAGAAAATCTAAGTTTCGTCTCGAAGAATCGCCGTAGGCGATTCTTCTGGGTGTTTTGGGAATTTTCGATAATTTAAAAAATTATGGGATTTTTTAATAGAATTGCTTGTCTAATATATGCAGGATGAAACAAAGGACGCTTTGGAGTAATCCGTATGAACTGTGCGCACAGGAGGAAATGCTTCATGCAGGACAATACAACTGAAAATTTGGTTAAAAGGGCAAAACAAAAGGACCCGGATGCTTTTACGGAACTGATACGTCTTTATACAAAAGACATGTACAGAGTAGCGCTTGCTATTTTAATGAATGATGAGGACGCTGCAGATGCGATTCAGGATACCGTGCTGGTCTGTTGGGAAAAAATAGATACGTTAAAATATGCGGCGTATTTTAAAACATGGATGACCAGAATCCTAATCAACAGATGCAATACAATGCGGAAAAAATTGCAGAAAACATGCGGATTGGAAGAATATGAAGAAGCCGCAGTCTATGATGAATATAATCTTGAATTGAAAGAAGCACTCTCGTTGTTGGGGGAGAAGTACCGCATCATCATGACTATGTTTTATAGTGAGGGATATCATATTGAAGAAATTGCGCGGATTTTAAAGATTCCTAAAAGTACGGTGCAGACAAGGCTCCACAGGGGGCGGAAGAAGCTTGCGGAATGTTATTATGGAACCGAAAGGAAGGTATGAATATGGAAAAAGACAATATTTTTTTAAATGATGTCGAAGTGCCAGAAGTAGTTTGGGAAAAATTGGATGCTGCCTTTTTAATCATTAACAAAGAAAGGGAAAATACTATGAAGAAAGAGCAGACAATTGAAAAAAGAACAGAAAATATAACAAAAATGAAAAGCAAGGAAAATATAAGACGAAGAAAGTTTGCCGTAATAGTGGCTTCTGCGGCAGCATGTATGATAGCAGTAGTTACAGCCGTTGCCGTGAATGGAAGAAGGATGCGTCCGGTTCCGAATGTGGCGGAAATTCCGTCTTCGATTTCAGATACAGCGGAAATTCCATCTGATATGGTGTCAACCAGCGAAGAAACATTCACTTTGGCAATCATGGGAGCGGAGCTTGAGAAAGACAAGCCGGTGCAGCTTGTGTCCAATTCTTCCCTGATTACGGAAAAATATGCCGGTGACTGGATGATAGAAGGAAGGGAAGGCAGCGGTGTGTCCTATTGCATCAATGTACCTTTTACCTGTCGGGGAAACAATATTAATAATGTCACATACAGCATTAACAACGGCGCTTTTCAAATCGTTCAGCCGGCAGAGGAGAGCATCATTGTAGCCGGACAGCTTTATGATGGAGAATTGAATACTGGGAGTATTGGCGGATATGATGACGAAAGTATAGACGGAACTCCTGTGTCGGTGCCTGCTTATGAAACGCTCCTCTACCGATCTTTTACACTGGATTATCAAAAACAGTCAGATGAAAAAACGTGGATAAATATCTGTAACGAGTGTCCCGATAACGGAGAATTGGAGAGCATGATCTTCGGAGATACGACTTTGGAAAGCAAGAATCAGGGAATACAAAATATGCTTGATCATACGATTGTCACCTGTACGGTAAATTATACTGACGGTACGTCTAAATCTGCAGACGTTTTAGTAAATAGCCGTATTATGACTTGTGCTGAGGCTGGGGCAGAGATAAAAGATGACCCGAACCGGAAGGAAATATTCATTACCTTTGAATTACAATAGGGAACATTTCTTTTTCTTGCATAATTATGATAGTATGGTAAAATATGGAGTGTATTTTGAAAATTGGCCGCAGCCGATATATAGCATTTGTTATGAAATAGGAGAAGCTTTGTGAAAGAATTAGAATATCCTTTTAATGCGGAATATATTCTGAAAAAGAGAAAATCACTTAAAAAAGAACTGTCAGCACAGAATGAACAGGCGCGTATTTCCAAACGTATAGCGATTCTGGGCGGTTCTACTACGCATGATATCAAAGAGATGCTGGAACTGTTTTTACTCAATACGGGAATAACGCCTGTTTTTTATGAGTCGGAATATAACCAGTATTGGCAGGATGTGATGTTTGATAATCCGGAACTTACGGCATTTTGTCCGGATATTATCTATATTCATACAAGTACAAGAAATATCAAAGATTTTCCGACGGTGCGGGATTCAAAAGAACAGATAGAAGCGCTGCTTGAAGATGTTTATCAACCATATGAGCAAATGTGGAATAAGATTGAAAATGTTTATCAATGCCCCGTGATTCAGAATAATTTTGAACCGCCATTCTATCGTTTGCTGGGGAATTCTGATTTCTCCGATTCACATGGACGCCTTAACTTTATTAACAGACTGAATGCAAAATTTGCGGCATATGCAGAAGGACATAAGAACTTTTTTATTAATGATATCAATTATATGGCTTCCTGCTATGGGCTTCAGAAATGGGCGGATCCGTTTTACTGGCATATGTATAAATACTCATGCGCCGTACAGGCGATACCGGAACTTGCATATAACATAGCAAATGTTATTAAATCTATTTACGGGAAAAACCGGAAAGCATTTGTATTGGATTTGGACAATACGCTTTGGGGCGGTGTCGTAGGAGATGACGGGGCAGACCATATCGAAATCGGACAGGAAACCTCAATCGGGCAGCTATACAGTGAGTTTCAGGAATATGTGAAAGCGCATAGGGACTTGGGTGTTTTACTGACGATTGATTCCAAAAATGATGAAGAGAATGCGCTGGCAGGTTTAAAACGTCCGGACAGTGTACTAAAACCGGAGGATTTTCTTGTTATAAAGGCAAATTGGGAGAATAAAGACCAAAATATTCTGGAAATTGCCAAAGAATTAAATATCGGCACGGACAGTCTTGTTTTTGTAGATGATAACCCTGCGGAGCGTCATATTGTTGCGTCACAGGTTCCGGAAGTAAAGGTGCCGGAGATAGATGATATTGCCCATATAATTACACTGCTTGACAGAGCCGGATATTTTGAGGTGACAAATCTTTCGGAAGATGATTTGAAGCGGAACGATATGTATAAAGCAAATGCAGAGCGAAGAAAACAAGAAGTAAGTTATGCGGACTATCATGATTATCTGCGTTCTTTAGAAATGGAGGCGGAGATTCAGCCTTTTGTCGCTATGTATATGACTCGTATTGCACAGCTTACAAATAAAAGCAATCAGTTCAACTTAACGACAAAACGCTGTAGTCAGGCTGATATAGAGGGTTACGCAGAAAATCCGTCATATATTACATTATATGGAAAGCTTGTGGATAAGTTTGGCGATAATGGAGTTGTTTCCGTTGTATTCGGGCATATAGATGAGACGGATGAGACACTGTTTCATATCGATTTATGGCTTATGAGCTGCCGTGTTCTGAAAAGGGATATGGAATTTGCAATGATGGATGAACTCGTTATGAAGTGTCGGGAACAGGGAATACAATGTTTGAAAGGATACTATTATCCGACAGCTAAAAATGCTATGGTAAGAGATTTCTATGCATTGCAGGGCTTTACAAAAACAAATGAGGATATTGAAGGTAATGCGGAATGGGAGTTTGTGATTCCGGCGCATTATGAGAAAAAGAACAGGGTAATCAGGGTAAACGGAGGAGATTAGGATGTCTGATTTACAAAGAAAAATGTGTTGCTGTATAAAATATATTGCAATACTGGGCATAAGCATCATAGTCGGCATGTTGATGCTTGTTGCCGTTTATGCGCTGCCGGTCAAAAGTATGAAAGTAAATGTGACAAAATCCAGTGAAATTTTTAATTATGAGAGAATTAATCCTCAAATAGTACATGGGTATAAATATATGCAACTGGATACTTATACGGACTGCCTTATGCTTCAAGCAGCTATTTATGACGGAGCGGAAAGTACCGTTAATAAGGCAGTGAATAATTACCATATTGATTCCGGTCAGGCTTTGGATACTGCCCTGATCAATTATGCGAATGAAGATATGGCATATGACTATTTTGCAGTTCCGTACGGTCGTTACTGGCACGGATATCTGATACCCTTGAAATTACTATTGTTATTTTTTGACTATGGGGATATTAGAATATTAAATTTTTTCTTGCAGAACTTTTTATTATTTATGATTATAAGAAAGTTATATCAGGTTCACATGGAACGGTATGCGCCGGCATTTCTTATAATGATGTTTGTATTGAATCCGATGACGGCAGCGTTGTCGTTGCAGTTTTCATCTGTTTACTATATCGTTATGTTTTCGACAATCTGGTTTCTGTATCTTGTTGAGAATAGGAAAGTTAAGGAGAGCGAAATGAACCATTTGTTTTTCGCAACAGGTATTGCGACGGCTTATTTTGACTTTCTGACTTATCCACTTGTGCCTTTTGGAACATTAATTGTTCTATATCTTGTTATAAATGGCAGAAACCTTAGGTTTGACAGTGTAAAGCCGCTTTTGCAGAAAATGTTTCTATGGGGAGTTGGCTATGGTGGTATGTGGAGTGGTAAATGGCTGGCAGGAAGTATCCTGACGAAACAGAATTTGTTTGCAGATGCACTGAATCAGGTATTTCTTCGCACTTCCGCAGGCTTTTATGACGGTGATGAGGGATATACCCGTTTGGATGCGCTTTGGAGGAATATAGGTGTATTGTTGAAGTGGCCGTTTTTGATTGCGTTTTTATCGGGGGGGGGTATTTCTCGCCTTCCGGCTTCGAAAGAACACAGTTCATATTATTCGGAAAAACGCGCCAATCATTTGCTTTCTGACAGCAGTGGCATTTCTGCCTATTGGCTGGATAATAATAACGGCAGGTCATGCATACGGTCATCACTGGTTTACCTATAGGGAATTTGCTGTTTCTGCTTTTGCGGTCATGAGTCTTGGAATTTACTTGGGTAACTTCATCTGTGATGAAAAAACATGACTTGCAGAAATTTTATTTTCGACTTATACTATATACGCATATATTTAGACATAAAATCAATACAGTCGGAGAAAATGATACTGTAAAATTATTTTTGGGAGGTACAAAACAATGGCAGATATTACAAAGGACATGACAATCGGAGAGATTTTAAGAACAAATCCTGATGTAGCGCCAATCTTAATGAATGCCGGCATGCATTGTCTGGGATGCCCTTCCGCACAGGGAGAATCACTTGAAGAGGCAGCGATGGTGCATGGAATGAACATTGATGATTTAATGGCACAGATTGCGGCACTATAAAAATGTGAGAAGAACTTCTAATCACTTGCAGCAGTGGCTGCTTCGCGAAGAAGTTCTACGACTTGCGAAGCAAGTCTTTCTCACACCGAAGAATGCCTAAAATGCGGCATTCTTCACACATTGGGAGAAAGGCAAATTAAAATAAAAGCTCTAAGTGACTGCATGATGCAGTTTCTTAGAGCTTTTTATCTTAAATGTTTGCCAGAGATTGAATTGCCTTATCTTTAATAACGGCTTCACAGTGTTCTTCCAGATAAGATTCCACAGCCGGAGAAAAATGTTCCGGACTGCCGTATTCTGAGAAAATATTGCAGATACGGTTGAAATCCGCGGCGCTTAACTGCGTAGGTGCAACCAGAAGAAGATAAGAGCCGTCCGCTTCTTTTTTGTATAATGAGTTGGCACCATGATAAAGAGGTGCGGCAACATGGGCAAGTCTTATGACATCATACAAAGAAGCAAAAGAGAACATACGGTTAGTGAGTGCCGGAGAGACAGGGGTCTTTACCGGAGCCGTATGCGCAGGCGTGGCTTCGGAAGCAGCGCCGGTACGGCTTTGCTGATCCATTTTCCGCAGCATATCCAGCATTTCATCAGCGCTGTCGGCGAATGTCTCCATAATGTCTTCATGGTCATTTTCATCATCATCGTGAACGGAGGGGGCGAACTTGGAAAAACGGGTATCCAGTTCTTCAGGATCCTCAACCTTGGTGATGATTAATACAATACATTCCGCGTTAAGAGGAATTGCTTCTATCATAAGAGGGATATCCTCCGCTTCAAACCCGTATTCATAAGCGGCCTGCTGCATCATATCGCGAAAGAGCGTTTTTGCCTTTTCGGTACCGTATGCCAGTTCGCTTATTTTCAATTCTCTGTCCGCTAAGTCTTCTCTTGTAAGAGTACAGCGAATTTGATGTTCATTTACTTTTTCAATTTTCATAATATCACATCCTTGCTACTTACTATAAGATACTGATACTGTTAATTTATGTGAATTCTTATTATAATGTCATTTTAAAAGTATCTTATACTTTGAATTAATTTTAGTCAATAGTATGACAAAACTCTTTAAAAAAATTTTATAATTACTTGCTTTTTTGTAAAATTATGGCTATAATAGGCGTAAGATGTCTCCTGATAAATATGCTTGGAAAGGAGGCATGCATAAATTTCATAGAATATTCTGTCTCTCCTATCTATATTATTT
>CAMWMM010000249.1 GCA_947175285.1 uncultured Lachnospiraceae bacterium | reverse complement strand
GAGTATAAGTGTAATTTTTAATAAGATAAAAATGTCAGGTGAAAACCTGACATTTTTTTAAATATTTACCATTTTTTGTAAGATATAACCCGCATATACAGCAAAGAGCGCCCGGTTTTTTTTGCGTTCCTCAGTCAGTTCAAAGAATAATTCTTTGCTCTGATAATCACGTTTAAAGAAAGGTTCTACCTGTACATCCCACTGCGGCAGATAGGTGGAAAATTTGCGGGTATAACAGTTTGTCGCACTTGCCTGTACGCGATGGGCTTTATCAACATATGCTGCAACCGATTTATGCATAGCGGTATCTTCCGTAGGCAGATAGTAGTAATCTTTATAATTTGAATAGAAATATTTCATTTCCTCCTGATAAATCGGAACTTTTAAAACGCCCTCTTTTTCCTCGCCGTTAAAACAGCAGCCATTGGCGATAGCAGAAATAGGACGGGGAAGCGTTTGCGGCAGTTCCAGTTTCATTAACAGCGCGTGGCGTTCTACTCCGTCAATATCTTCATAAGTATTTGCCTGTACCTTTTTGGCACGAAGCTTGCCGTTAAATAAATCGTAGTAGGCGAGCACGGAAGTAATCTGCAGCATACCTTTCATGTCGTCACTATTATGCAGAATGAGAAGATGATAATTAAATTCCGTAGGATTTTTAACATATGTGTGGTATACATTAATCAGCTCTCCGCCGTTATACATGTCTTGGCGTTTAATGCCTAAGAATTCCTCTAATGTTTTCTGCTTACAGTTAGGCGTATTTAAGAAAAATTTATAAGGAGAAATTCTTTTATATAAATCGATTCCCTCAAAATTATCAAAGTTGTAATTAAGATTGTATTGGGCGCATTTTTGCGTTAAGTAAGGCAAATCAAAGTTATTGCCGTTAAAATGAACCAAATGAGTATAAGCGTAAGTGTTGGCAAAAAAGAAAAAGGATTCCAGAATTTCTTTTTCTTCCGAATAATTTTCCGCAAACCATTGCCGCAGACACCAGGAGCCTGCCTGATAAAATGCTGCGCCAATTAAATAAAGGGAAGAATTTTTTGCGGTAAACCCCGTTGTTTCAATATCAATAAAAAGAATTCTTTCAAGCGGCGCAATTTTATCCAGCGGATATGTTATTTTGTAATTTCCTAATTTAAAATTTTCCACACGCATAGGTATCAACATCCGTTCCTTTTTTATGTATAATGATATACATAAATAATAACATATTTTTTGAATTTGCAGTAGTATTTTCCGTCGAAAAATAGTATATTTAATTATAAGATAGAAAGAAAGAGGGGCAGCGAATGGCAAAATTAACATTTTTGGGTGGAATTCATCCATATGATGGAAAATATATTTCCAAAGATAAGCCTATAAAAGAAATATTGCCGAAAGGTGATTTGGTTTATCCACTGTCACAGCATATAGGAGCACCGGCAAAACCAATCGTGGAAAAAGGCGACCGTGTATTGACAGGACAAAAGATTGCTGAAGCGGCCGGATTTGTATCAGCGCCTATTTATGCAACGGTATCAGGAACGGTTAAGGCAATTGAGCCGAGACGGGTTGTGACCGGAGACAGCGTCATGAGTATTATCGTGGAAAATGACGGTTTATATGAAGAAGTGGAATATGCGCCGGTAAAACCTTTAGATGATATGAGTAAAGAAGAAATCATTGAGCGGATAAAAGAAGCCGGTATTGTAGGTATGGGCGGCGCAGGCTTTCCTACTTTCATCAAACTTTCTCCTAAGGAGCCGGAAAAAATTGATTATGTAATAGCTAATTGCGCGGAGTGTGAGCCGTATCTGACATCTGATTACAGAAGGATGATGGAAGAACCGGAGAAATTGGTAGAGGGTTTGAAAATATCGTTAAGATTATTTGATAATGCAAGAGGAATCCTTGCAGTGGAAGACAATAAACCTGACTGCATAGAAATACTAAAGAACCTGACAAAAGATGAACCGAAAATCAGCGTAAAAGCGTTGAAAACAAAATATCCGCAAGGTGCGGAAAGACAGCTTATATATGCGGCAACAGGAAGAAAAATCAATTCTTCCATGCTTCCGGCGGATGCGGGCTGTGTTGTCAACAATGTAGACACCATTGTTGCGATTTATCATGCGGTAATCGAAGGAAAACCGTTAATGAACCGTATTGTAACTGTAACCGGAGACGCGATTGCCGACCCGCGAAATTTTATAGTCCGGATTGGTACCAATTATCACGAACTGGTTGAGGAAGCCGGCGGATTTAAAAAAGAACCTGTAAAAATTGTTTCCGGCGGTCCGATGATGGGATTTGCGCTGTTTGATTTGGACGTGCCGACAACAAAAACGGCGTCGGCTTTGCTTTGTATGACGGAAGATGACGTATCAAATATGGAGCCCGGTCCTTGCATTAACTGCGGACGGTGTGTAGAAGCCTGTCCAAGCCGCATTGTACCGAGCCGGCTTTCAGATTATGCACAAAATTATAACGAAGAAGCCTTTCTGGCATATAACGGAATGGAATGCTGTGAATGCGGATGCTGCAGTTATGTATGTCCTGCAAAGAGACCGCTGACACAGTCAATCAAGTCCATGCGGAAAATGCAGCTTGCAAAAAAGAAAAAGTAGGAGGTAGGCAGGATGAGTGATTTGATGAAAGTATCGTCCAATCCCCATATTAGGTCGAAATCATCTACAAGCGGTATTATGCTTGCCGTTGTGATAGCGCTGTTACCCGCAGCGGGATTTGGTATTTATAATTTTGGATTGGATGCACTTATTTTAATTCTGGTGACAGTTCTATCTACTGTTTTAACAGAATATATATTTGAGAAAATTCTAGGTAAAAAATCTACAATAGGAGATTATTCCGCAGTTGTGACGGGACTTCTCTTAGCGATGAATCTTCCGTCCTCGGCACCTTGGTGGATTGGTGTGATAGGCGGTATTTTTGCGATTCTTGTAGTGAAGATGCTGTTTGGCGGATTAGGGCAGAACTTTATGAATCCGGCTTTAGGAGCAAGATGTTTTCTGCTCATATCTTTCACCTCGATTATGACGAATTTTGACTGTGATGCCTATACGGGTGCAACACCGCTTGCTGCATTGAAGAGCGGAGAAGCAGTCGATATTTACAATATGGTGATTGGTAAAACGGCAGGTACTATCGGAGAGACATCCATGATTGCGATTGTCATTGGCGCATGTTTCCTGATTTTAATGGGAATTATTGATTTACGCATTCCGGGAACTTATATTGTTACTTTTGTAATTTTTATTACGTTATTCGGCGGTCATGGATTTGACTATGCATACATATCCGCGCATCTTGCAGGAGGCGGTCTGATGCTTGGCGCATTCTTTATGGCAACGGACTATGTGACAAGACCGATTACGGTAAAAGGACAATATGTATACGGCGTTCTGCTTGGTATTTTAACCGGTATTTTCCGTATTTTCGGAGCTTCGGCAGAGGGCGTTTCCTATGCGATTATTCTTGGCAACCTTTTGGTGCCGTTGATTGAAAGAGTGACTCTTCCTACGGCATTCGGGAAAGGAGGCGCGAGAGCATGAGTAAAATGTTAAAAGATACGGCGATTCTGTTACTGATTACGCTGATTGCCGGGCTGTTACTCGGATTGGTTTATCAGATTACAAAAGAACCGATTGCACTGCAGAAAGAGAAAGCAAAGCAGGAAGCATATCGTGAAGTTTTTGCAAATGCAGATTCTTTTGAAGAAAAAGAAATGCAGGTGATTGACGAACAGGAATGGGCGGCTGCAGGTTTTGCACAGGAGACAATTGATGAAGTCATGACAGCTAAGGATGCTTCGGGTAATGCAATCGGCTATGTGATTACCGTTACCACGAAAGAGGGGTACGGCGGCGATATCCGCTTTACCATCGGTATTACCAATGACGGAACGGTTAACGGCATTTCTATTCTGGAGATTTCCGAAACTGCGGGTCTTGGCATGCGTGCCGGTGATGTGCTTGCACCTCAGTTTGCGGGTAAGACTGTAGAAAGTTTTGAATATGTCAAGACAGGAGCGTCTGCGGAGAATCAGATTGATGCAATTTCCGGCGCTACGATTACGACAAATGCGGTGACAAACGGTGTTAACGCAGGGCTGTATTATTTCCAAGTGATGGGAGGTAGCGGCAAATGAATAATGTAAAAGAACGTCTGATTAATGGATTGATAAAAGAAAACCCGACTTTTGTTCTGATGCTCGGTATGTGTCCGACTCTTGCTGTTACGACTTCGGCAATGAACGGGCTGGGCATGGGATTGACAACGATGGTTGTTTTGGCATTAAGTAATGCGTTTATATCCATGCTTCGGAATATTATTCCGGGAAAAGTCCGGATTCCGGCATTCATCGTTATTATAGCTTCTTTTGTAACGATTGTGGAATTATTATTGGAAGGTTTTATTCCGACACTTTATGATGCGCTTGGTATTTATATTCCGCTTATCGTTGTAAACTGTATTATTTTGGGACGCGCGGAAAGTTATGCTTCTAAAAATCCGGTGATTCCGTCTTTGTTTGACGGGATTGGCATGGGGCTTGGATTTTCTTTCGCACTGACATGTATCGGAGCAGTGAGAGAGTTAATCGGAGCAGGAACGCTGTTTGGTATTTCGATTATGCCGGAAAGTTATGTGCCATGCAGTATCTTTATTATGGCGCCGGGGGCATTTTTCGTATTGGCGACTCTTACGGCAATTCAGAATAAAATTAAGATTGCCGGCGAAAGAAAAGGAAAAGATATGTCGAAAATTCAGTCCGGATGCGGCAGTGACTGCATGAATTGTTCCGATACGGGCTGCACGAAACGTATTTACGATGAAAAGGGAGAGGAGGGAAAGAAAAATGCTTAAAGATTTATTGATTATTTTAATCAGTTCCTCTCTTGTAAGTAATGTTGTGTTAAGCCAGTTTTTGGGACTGTGTCCGTTCCTTGGCGTTTCCAAAAAGACCAATACGGCAAGCGGTATGGGTGTAGCGGTTATTTTCGTTATTACACTGGCTTCCGCAGTGGCGGGCGTCATTTACAAATATGTGCTTGTGCCTCTCGATATTACGTATTTACAGACAATTGTATTTATTTTAGTCATTGCGGCGCTGGTGCAGTTCGTAGAAATGTTTTTGAGAAAATACATTCCTTCTCTATATGAATCTTTGGGCGTATATCTGCCCTTGATTACAACGAACTGTGCGGTACTTGGCGTAGCGCTTACCAATGTTCAGAAAAATTACGGTATTTTGGCCGGTGTTGTGAACGGTTTTGCAACGGCAGTAGGATTTACCATTTCGATTATTATTCTTGCAGGCATCAGGGAGAAGATGGAATATAACGATGTACCGGAATCCTTTAAGGGAATGCCAATTGTATTAGTCACAGCAGGACTGATGGCGATTGCATTCTGCGGCTTCTCCGGATTGCTTTAGAAAGGAGCGTAGTGATTGATGGAAATGACCGGAATTTTGGTTGCAACGATGATTGTTGGAGGGGTTGGACTATTTGTCGGATTGTTCCTCGGGGTTGCGGCAATTAAATTTAAAGTAGAAGTAGATGAAAAAGAAGAGGCAGTACTTGGGGTTCTGCCGGGAAATAACTGCGGTGGATGTGGTTTTGCAGGCTGTTCTAATCTGGCTGCGGCGATTGCCAAAGGGGAAGCGCCTGTCAATGCCTGTCCGGTAGGCGGCGAGGCTGTTGGAAAGAAAATAGCGGAAATCATGGGCGTGGAAGCACAGGACAGTGTCAGGCAGGTTGCTTATGTCCAGTGTCAGGGTGACTGTGAGAAAGCAAAAGTGGATTATGAATATCATGGAGTTGAGGATTGCAGAATGCTTTCATTTGTACCGGGAGGCGGCGCAAAATCCTGTGACTATGGCTGTCTCGGCTATGGAAACTGTGTAAAAGCATGTCCGTTTGATGCGATTCATGTCGTAAACGGAGTCGCGCTTGTGGATAAAGAAAAATGTAAAGCCTGCGGAAAATGTGTGGCAGCCTGCCCGAAAAATTTGATTTCTTTGGTTCCGTATGATGCAAAATATGCGGTGGCATGCAGTTCCCACGATAAAGGACCTGTCACAATGAAAGCTTGTGATGTCGGCTGCATCGGCTGTCAGCTATGTAAGAAAAACTGTCCTTCGGATGCGATTGTCATTGATGATTTTAATGCGTCAATCGATCAGGAAAAGTGTACAGGATGCGGAACCTGTAAAGAGAAGTGTCCTAAGAAAGCAATTGTGTCTGTCTAAGATTTGATAGTACAGCGCGGGAGGAAAAATATATGGAAACTGTAAGACTTGGAAGAACAGAGATTGTAACGAATAAAAACGGTTTCGGCGCATTGCCGATTCAAAGAATCACGGATAAAGATGCGGTGTATCTGTTACAAAAAGCGTATGAGAATGGCATTACGTATTTTGATACGGCGAGATGGTATACCGACAGCGAGCATAAGCTTGGGCTTGCTTTTAAGGGTATTCGTGATAAGGTATGGATTGCAACTAAAACAGGAGCAGCTTCTGCGGCGGATTTTTGGAAAGATTTAGAGACGAGTCTTAATAATTTGCAGACGGATTATATTGACGTATACCAATTCCATAATCCTGCAGTATGTCCGAAGCCGGGAGATGAGAGCGGACTCTATGAGGCAATGCTTACCGCCAAAGAACAGGGCAAAGTAAGGCATATCGGAATTACCAATCATAGACTTGCCGTAGCGGATGAAGCGATTGAAAGCGGACTCTATGAGACATTACAATTCCCGTTCTGTTATCTGGCAACGGAAAAAGATATTGCGCTCGTTACAAAGTGTAAAGAAAAAAACATGGGATTTATTGCCATGAAAGCATTATCCGGCGGGCTGATTACCAATTCCGCGGCGGCATATGCTTATCTGGCACAGTATGATAATGTACTGCCTATCTGGGGTGTACAGCGGGAGAATGAGCTGGATGAGTTCCTTTCCTATATTGATAATCCGCCGAAGATGAATGAGGAGCTTACGGCAGTGATAGAGCATGACAGAAAAGAACTGCTTGGCGAATTCTGCAGAGGATGCGGTTATTGTATGCCATGTCCGATGGGAATTGAAATCAACAACTGTGCAAGAATGTCCCTGTTACTGCGCCGTTCTCCTTCCGCTTCCCACCTGAGTAAAGAAGGGCAGGAGAAGATGATGAAGATAGAAACCTGTCTGCACTGTAATAAG
>CAMWMM010000248.1 GCA_947175285.1 uncultured Lachnospiraceae bacterium | reverse complement strand
TGACAATGCTTTCTAATCAATATACTTCGCAAACTATGCAAAAACGACCATTTACCATACCGACAGCTTATGCTACAATAATAAACGTAAGCCTGACGGCTAACGTTACGTAAGCCTGACGGCTAACGTTAGGAGAGGGGGATGGTATTAATGCTGTGCCATATGATAATTGATTTAAGCTTTTTACTCTGTGCAAGGTCCGATGACCGGACGAAGCCTGTACAGAGATAGAAAATATATTCGTCCGCATTGGATTTTGTACTTCTTCATGGGCATTATAAACAATAATCGTATGTATCTATAAGGAGACAAATTCAATGAATTCTAATTTCAAAAAATATATTATTTTCTGGCTGAGCCAGTCGATATCGCAGTTAGGGAGTTCCATGACAAGCTTTGCCCTGATTCTGTGGGCATATACCCAGAATAATTCCGCACTGACGGTTTCTCTGATGTCATTTTGCAGCTATGTTCCGTATATTATTGTCAGTTTGTTTGCGGGAACTTTTGTGGACAACCACAGTAAGAAAAAAATCATGCTGACAGCCGACACGCTTGCGGCAATATGTTCCGTATGTGTTTTGTTATTGTACCTTAATAACAGACTTCAGATAGGACATATTTATCTGGTAAACTGTATCATCGGTTTTATGAATGCCTTCCAGTCTCCTGCTTCGGCTGTTGCCATCGGCAGGATTGTACCGAAGGAAAAGCTTGCCAATGTCAGCGGGATGAATTCTTTTTCCAGCAACTTAACATCCGTTCTGACACCGGTGCTTGCCGCCTTCTTATTTGCCCTGAATGGGTTAAGATTGATTCTGATGATAGATTTGGGGAGCTTTCTTTTTGCTTTCTTAGTCTTGCTGCTTGTCATTTCCGTTCCGGAAACAGAACGGAATGCGCAGAAAAAACCCTCTATATTTGCAGGATGTAAAGAAGGATTGGCGTTTTTACGGGACAACCGCGGTATTTTTGTTATTATATTAACAATGGCGCTGTTAAACTTTTTCTCCAGACTGACCTATGAAAATATTCTCTCACCAATGATTCTGGCAAGGAGCGGTAATGACAGTGTCGTACTCGGCATCGTAAATGCCGTCATGGGCATCGGCGGTATTGTCGGCGGTATTATTGTATCGGCGGGAAAGTTTTCCAAGAATCATGTGAAGATGATATATGTATCGGCTGCCGTCTCATTCCTGCTTGGCGATTTACTCATGGGCATAGGCAGAAATGTCATCCTATGGTCCGTTGCCGGACTTGCGGCAAGTCTGCCGATTCCGTTTATCAATGCGGGACAGAATGTAATATTATATAAGAAAGTACCTGATGAAATACAGGGCAGGGTTTTTGCTGTCCGTAATGCCATTCAGTACAGCACCATTCCCGTCGGTATTCTGTTGGGCGGTTTTCTTGCCGACTATGTATTTGAACCATACATGTTATTAGACAATCCCGTTACCTCATTCCTGCATCTTCTGGTCGGTAACGGCGCAGGCAGCGGAATGGCGGTTATGTTCCTTTGCACCGGTATCTGCGGCTGTATATTCAGTTGTTTGTCATACCGCAGCCGGGAAATTCAGAAACTTCGCTAAGAAAATACGGGCAGCTAAGCCATGCTGCCCGTTTTCTATTTTTTACCGTTTCTTTCCATTTATAAAATGTATCAGTTTCTTTATCGCATCTTCTATATGTTTATCATTCTCCATCGGCAGAGATTCCCGCATCCCGTTGAGCGTTTTTAAATCGTCATTATTCAGTGTAACAACATGCTCCTGCTCATTTTCCGGCTTAGGAATGGCATAGACATCCATTTCCTTTTCCAGTTCATTTAACCGCCTCATAATATCGGTTATCTGCACTCTGCCCAAATCTATTGCATTCAGCAGTTCTTCATAAATATCGGTTATCCGCCGGTTCTCAGGAATATCTTCATATATCTTCTCCGGGTCTTCCATAATACCGGATTCATTGCCGTTTCCATAGACATATCTGTTATCTTTGATATTTCTGTCCAGAAAATTCAGCGTCTGCGTGATTTTTCCTCCCTCAACCGTGATAATAAGCTTTGCCATAACATTTCCTCCCACTTATTTAATCGGTTTTATTCTAGCACAACTCACATCAAAAATCTATTAAATACATGGAAAAAAATACAGAAAAAACGTCAAAAAAATCACTCTTTCGACAAAAATCAATATGATAATATAAAGAACTTTATAAGGAATCTGCTATGTATTTATTTACTGCCGTTTTTCTACTCATTCTTCTTTTCTTTTTCTGCACCGGTTACTGCCGGAGAAAAAGAATCATTGCAAAAATATGTTCCATGTCCTCTAAAGAAAAATGCGGAACACTGAATGAGCTGCTCGCACCGTTCGGGTACCGCTATATACCCTCACAGGACATTATCAGTTCACGAGTTGACGCTTGGCAAAGGGAATTCGGTTATCACGCCCTGTTTGATAAAGCTGCCTCTTATGCCGGTATGATTATGGACTGTCTTCCTGTTTATTTTAACTATCAGAACCGTACATGGCTGATAGAGTTCTGGAAAGGACAATACGGCATCAGTACGGGCTGTGAAATCGGCGTTTATTATGCTGACCGCATTTTATCACCCGGGGAATATACAAATGCTTTTTTTCATTGTGCCGACAATGAGCATATGCAGGAACTTGCTTTCACGCTTTGCAAAGACTCCATGGTGATTGCAGAGTTAAGTGAGAGGCACTGGTGGCTGACCGCCTTTCTTCCGGGCATGTTTTCCGCTCCGCCGGATTTATACATGCACATCTGCGTCACCATGCCGACCTGCGAAATGGCGGAAGCTTTTGCGAACGGTCTTAAAAATGCCGGTTACTGCTCCAAAGAAATCAAACTGTGCCACAGAAGCGTTACTTTTACTTTTGTGAAATCCGTACCGCCCTGCGGTGTGCTCCAAAAACTTTGGATTCGCTTTGTACAGTTCTTTAACCGGATGTCCTGCGGAGTATTCCTGTTCCTGACAAAGCCTTTCTGTTTAAGAGCAGACAGAATTCTCTATTTATATTACTGCCTGCCGTTTGCATTCCGTAATATGCTGCGTCTGAAAGCGGATAAGAAAAGGCGGTGTGACACATGAGTTACTATACCAGATTAAACCAATCTTTTGAGGGAGCATTAAGGCTCCCTCTTAACTACTGTTCAAAGTATGTCCTTATCAGCGACTGTCACCGCGGTTCAGGCACTTCCAATGATAATTTTTTAAAAAACCAAAATCTCTATACTGCCGCGCTGCAATACTACTTCAGGGCAGGATATACCTATATTGAGTTAGGGGATGGCGATGAATTATGGGAAAACCGTGATATGAGACAGATTATAGAAGCGCATCAAAATGTATTCCGTCTGCTTTCCCGATTCCGCGAATGTAACAGACTTTATATGCTTTATGGCAACCATGATATTATCAAAAAAGATAACCGGTATGTTACCAAAAACTGCAGCGTTTATCCATGCTATATGGATAATCCGCTTATGGAAAACCTCCCGCTTCTTCCCGATATGACATTCTATGAAGGAATTATTCTGGAAAACCATTCTTCTCCGGAGGCAAGAGATATTTATCTGACGCACGGACATCAAACGGATTTATTCAATTCCACGTTATGGCGTCTCTCACGCTTCTTAGTCAGACACCTTTGGAAACCGCTGGAGCGTTACGGTGTTCTTGACCCTACAAGCGCCGCTAAAAATTATACCCGAAAACATAAGGCGGAACAGCGTCTGCATCACTGGGCAAAGCAGGAAAACCATATCCTGATTACCGGACACACACACCGTCCCACACTTTCCGAAAATGACTCTTATTATTATAACAGCGGAAGCTGCATTCATCCCGGCAGCATCACCTGTCTGGAAATCGACCATATGCACATCCGTCTTGTCAAATGGACATTAAACACACGAATGGATATGAGTCTGTATGTGGAAAGAGAAATTATGGCAGACGATATCAAACTGCAATAATTTTCGTCTCTCCCGGCTCTATTGTTTTCATTTCTCCGTTCACGCTAATCCATACCGGAATCGCATTCGGATTATAAACCATATCGCCTGCCGCGGAAAATTTCAGGTTCGCGGCAGCATTCGTGTAATCTACGATTTCAATATTCGTCGCATACCAGATATCATCCCTGCCGCCGATGTATTCACAGAATTTCTCAATCTTTGACCACTCGTTTTCATCTTCACCGAACTCATAGCTGTGTCCCCAGACATACATCATATAAAGATACTGAGTCTTATTCAGTTCGGCAAAACGCTCCGCATTTTCCATCAGGTTATGATTGTGATGGCAGGTAGCTTTCCATTCCAGATAATTTTCCGGGAATTTGAAATCATGCGTATCGCCGACAATCCGGCTGTATTCTATCCCGCATGACGGAAGCATTTGTATAATCTCTTTGCTGTAAGAACCGTTCGGATAGCTGAGTCCGCGCACCGGATAGCCGCATGCCGCTTCCAAAGCCTTTCTGTCCTCAATAATCTGCTGTACCACCTGCGACAACGGGCATCTTGCAATCGTCGGGTGTGTATAAGTATGACAGGACACCTCATGCCCTTTATAAAGTTCCTTTATTTCATCGAAAGGAATCCGGGGAATCGGTCCCATCTCACCAAAGAGTCCGTTCCCGTTGATATGAAAAGTTCCTTTGATGCCGTATTTATTAAAAAGCGCTGCCAGTCTGCGGTCATAAACTTTACCGTCATCATAGCTCATTGTCAACACTTTATGTTTTCCGCCGGGAAAACAGGTATAAATGGTTGAAAAAGTTTGTCGTTCGGGTTTCATTGCTTCTGCTCCTTTCCGGAATTTACATTGTTGTTTCCGATGCCTCTACCGAATCATCTGTGAAAACCTGCGTAGGGATATCCGGAAGGGCAATCTGCACCTCCGCATTATCCGCTTTGCCTTGCGGGTCATATTCTTCAGGTTCTTCTTCCTCGCCCCAGAGGGAATCATATTTCTCATGTTCTTCCATCTGATGAATCATCTGCGCGCTCTTTGCCGCCTGATATAATTCGTTGCTGAACTCTAACAGTTTTTTCTCATCCGTATAAGGCACTTCATCCCCGTTTGACATTCTCCTTGCAACGGTCATGATTTTAGACATCTCAATGCCCATATCCTGCATGGCGTCAGCCTGCTGTTTGCTGACTTCCGCATTCCATATTGCCGCATGCTGCTCCGCCAAAGAATCCAGCACTTTCTGGTTTTCATCAAATTTTTCCTGAGTTGCTTCTATTGACAACTGTAAAGTTGCCGCCTGTTCTGAAAATTGAGACGAGCCTGTCGTTTCAAACTTCTTCTGCGCCTCATCTCTTTGTTTAATAAGGGTTTTCGTCTGATTAATCAAATCCTGCCTGTAGGCACGATAAATAGATTGAGCCTCCGATATTTTCATAGTGTCCGCCATCCTTTACGATTATATTCCCGCGAGGGTCATCCCCCCGGCTGACTGCACATCCTTGTGCTACTATAATTATCGTCATTTTCTGAAGCTTTTTTAATAGTTTTTCCAAAATGTTCCCGAAATCCCGACGGCAGATGTCAGTCCGGATACGGCACAATAAACACACAATCCCCTGCAGCTCCGCTGTCAATTGCACGTTTTCGATAGTATAGCCCAATGCCTTCCGGAAAAAGAAAGAATTGTTCAGGGATAAACATTTCCATCAAAATATCATAATCCTTTAAAAAGTATTTCCTGCCGCCACCTCTTTCCCCATTTTCCATATATTTATAAACAGACGCCGTTGCTCTGGCAACAGCCTCCCCCGGTTCATCTCCGAAAAATTCTTCCAAAGTGACAACTCTTCCCGTTTTTCGCTCAAATGTCACCGGCTCTTCCACCTGCCAACCCCGTCCGCCATACCAGTAACCCTCCTGATATTTCGCTACGGTAATATATTTTTCTCCGATATATACATAATCATAATCAGTGCTTTCATTTGCTGCTGCCATATCAGAGTCGGAAAATCCCGGTCCCTCCTTATCATCTGTCCTATTCTCATCCAACATATCAAAAAATTCTTGCTTATACCCTAACGCTTCCTGATAGGCATTCTGAAAATAGGCATTGATTTCCTGATATCCTTCGATTTTCTCATTAAACTGGGGCAGACGGATGGTATAGGGATTGTGCCCTTCCCCTTCTGCATCTTTTCTGTAAAATTCCTCATAAGTAAGGTCTTTTCCCAGATAGTCTTCATACCCGTCCGTCGATTGGAATCCTTCTTTAATACTATCCCAATTCCACGCCTTCTCCATCATAGAAGCAGGTTTTATTATGGGAATTACATTTTCATCCTCCCATTTCCTGATATTTTCTCCTTCGCCAAGTGAATACCATTTAACGCCCTCCTCAGGGGAAACAAACTGCCTGATAAAAACCCCCTGTTCTGTGGCGTAAATATCTGCCAGGCTTGTTCCGAAAGCATCGCCGTAATAAAGAGAACACTCTGCATCATAATGATATATTTCCTTCCACTGTGTTTCACCCTCTTCCAACTTATATACTCTCGCCCGGCGGCTATTCTTATCCATATCCTCTGCGACTCCATACAAGGCGCCGTTATAAACACAGCAGTCAGTCAACTCCTTATCGGGAAGATATTTTACCTCCTTTTTCCATGTAATGTATTCCCCTATCTTTCCCTCCGTCTTCCCGTCAGTGCCAAAACAATAAATCCTGTCTCCGCACACTATCAGACTATCTCCATAGAAATCAAAGCGGCACATCTCCTCCTCATTTTCTGCGTTTAAGTCATAGCGCGTAATGATTGTTTCTATTTGCTCAGCTTCTTCATTCCACTGTGTTCTTCGGTCGTAAAAATATCCGTCATACATTACTTTTTCGCCGTTCGCGGCAGCAAGCATATAATTCTCCGCATCTTTTAGCAGCAGTTCCTTACCGGAACCGTCTTTTCTGATGCGGTAAAGGGAATCATCAGAATCAAGGAAATAAATGTATTCCGCACTCATCTGAATATTATTGTTCGAACTACCGCATATTTTTTGCATGTCGGAGCCGTCCGTGCCGATTCTGTAAATGGATTTATTATCGCTGAGATTCACAAAATAAAGAATATCTCCGTCTGCCAAAATGCTGCCGGAATGCACTTTCGCCAGACACTCCGCGTCGCTTCCGTCTTCTTTTGCGCGGTACAAAAAGTAATTGT
>CAMWMM010000247.1 GCA_947175285.1 uncultured Lachnospiraceae bacterium | reverse complement strand
CTCTTTTCCAGTTCCCATATCAGTTCGCTCTTATCGGAAAAACTTAATGTCACCTGTTTCCACCAGTTATCATGCGGAAAATCTGAGCGGGTGTACAGCACAACTTTGTCGATTTCCACTTCCCTGCCGAAATCCACCGTCATTTCCGCATCGTCCTGCATATTGATTCCCCATGACTCATAAGGCCACTCTCCGTGAGAACGGTTCTCGCATACGCCGTCAATCGCATTTCTTGCGGCAAATACGGACTCTCCGCGGGTTTCCACATTCGCAAAAGCATGTGGAAAGCAATTCGTCTCTCCATGCTGGTCGCATACATTTAACGCCAAATTCCGGTAGGCGTGTACTTCATCTTCTCTGGCAACCCTTGCATACAGATAATGCCTGTTTCCGGAAAAAACTTTCGGAGAATAGCAGATACGCTTCTCCCCAAACGGAACATAAAAAGAAACATTGTCCGTAACATAGCAGAATGCCGCGCCCAGCGCATCATCCACCTGTAAAAAAACATGAATGTTCTTCTCCGAAGTCTCTAATACAATTCTGTCGCCTTCCTTATACTCTGCCGTACACACAAGGCTCACAGCGTCCTCGCCGCTGCTTACACATATCGTTTTCCCGCTGCTGTCCAATACTTTAAGCGCCAATACTGCCATAATCATCCTCCATTCTTGCTCAGCCTTTATATTCAGCTTTGACTTCTGTAGTCAATTCATTTTCTCCCTTATGAATCTGATAGCGGATAGCAGGTATCCTCGTCATAGGATGTAACAGATTGGTATTCGGGTCTGCAAAAATTACAACACCCTCGCCACTGCCATTCTGCGCAGTTACCTGGCATGAACTGTAGCAATTCTCCACTGCTGCCATATTGCCATCCTGTATCTGCTTTTCGCCCTCAACATCAATCTCCACCGCAAAGCCGCAGTCATACGCTTCGCATTCCCTGTCGCTGACAATCTTATGCTTTCTCATATGTCCGGTTTTTGTCGGAATGATATACGTTTCCACCTGAATCCCCTCATAAGGAATCCAACGGGAATATACTTCCGTCTCCGAAATACGAAATTCCTCACAAATCCGTCTCACATACACGTATCCGTTAATGTAAAATGCAAGCATGGAATCCGGCGCCGCTTCATGCACTTCCCATGTCGATTTTGCCACACTGAAAGCAAACCGGGTATCATAAGCAAACTTTCCGTATTTGGATGGAATCTGCCCATGCCCTGCCGGGCTGTACTTACCCGGTACAAATGCCGTCACATGATTTTCATATCTGTGAATCAGCATATCCGCATACGGAAGCGCTTTTTGTTCATCTAACGGCGGCAGAGGCTTTGCTTCCACACTCCAGAAAGGATGCTCGTCGGGCAACATCAATACTGCAAATGTCTTTAACGCCCAGTAAGGCGAACCCGGTCCGTTATACCGCTCTCCCATCACCAGATTCGGATAGCCATAACCGATTGTCAAAATATCATTTTTATCAAAAATAGGTTTTTTCATCCAATCGCAGAAATGTCTGACTATCAGCCCTTTCATTACACCAATCTCAAAAGGCTCTACTCCCGCCATCAAACAGGCGCAGAAAAAGCTCACCTGAGAAAAACGATAAGTCAGGGAACGACCAAACGGAAGCGCCGCACCGTTTTCATCAAACCAGTAAATAAACCCTTTCGCAAAAAGGAGCGCACGTTCTTTGTAAAGCGCACACCGTTCCGGATCCTCTTCTTCCATCACGCTGGCGTAAAACAGGCTGTAAAAATGAATCGCAAACGATACATAATAATCTTTCTGCCCGGAATCGCCGTCCTGATACCAACCGTCTCCCAGATAAAAAGAATCCGCACCGTTCAAATATTTTTCTAATTTTTCCGCATCATACTTTCTTCCCACTTTCTTAAGCGCGATATTAACGAGCACTGCAAAAAGAACCCAGTTACAGATAGGCAGTTCGTATTCATTGATACCGTAGAGCCAGTCAGCAAGGTTATCTTTCTCTTTATCGCTTAAAGGATTCCACAGCTTATCCGGCGCAAGAATCAATCCGTACGCCATAGCCGCCATTTCCACAAAACGCTGGTCAAAAGCATGAAAACCGCCCCAATACTCCCGATTATCCGGATCGGTTCCCGCTGTCATTCCTTTTCTGTAAATCTCCTCAAATACGGCATCATTTCCGCCGCCTGCCCAAAAAGGCACAAGCCCCCACAGAATTCTTGAAAAAGCTTCCAGCCTGATTGTTTTCTGCGAATAAGTCGTCGCCGTAACACCTAAATCAATGCCCGCTTTTCCTTCCGTATAATAAGGAATCACCGGTCTGATAATTTCCATCAGAAGTTCCTGAAAATCCGCTTTACTATGAAGTTTCCCGTTCCAGTTCATTTTTTCACTCCTTTCCCCATTTTAGAAGAATCGTCTTTCAGACGATTCTTCCAGGCAAAGTATAGAAAGTCTTAGGCTGCGTCTTTCGCAGCCATAGACTTTCTCTTTGCCTTTTACCAGTATAGATTCCAATCCCCGCGAAGCCTTGTCAATGCCTCCATATAGAAGTAATCCCCCCAGGAATTGCATTCGTCTACGCCATAGTGATTACAGGTATTATAAGGCGAATGATTGGAATAAGTGCTGTGCAGTACAAGACCGTTGGATGTCTCAAAATCTTTCACTGCATAATTATCGTACAGAGACTTCATAAGCTGTTTTGCGTACTTCCGATAAACGGCAGCTTCCTTTTCATCTAACGACTTTATCATCTCCAACATACCGCAGGCTGCTATGGACGCTGAGGAAGAATCCCTCGGCTGGTCATCCCCGTCCGTAAATTCCAAATCCCAGAACGGTACCATATCTTTCGGTAAATGCTCTAAGAAATACTGTGTCACATTTTTGAAAATCTCAATATATTCTTTCCGCTTCGTATATTTATAAGCGAGTGCGCAGCCATAAATCCCCCATGCCTGCCCTCTTGCCCATGCGGAGCCGTCACGATATCCCTGACAGGTCGCACCGTGGTCGGGCGCTCCCGTCTTCATATCAAAGAAAAAGGTATGCCAGGTAGAATAGTCTTCCCTGATAACATTTTTAATTGCCGTATGAATATGTTTCTCTGCAATATCACGATACTTTTCATCGCCCGTTTCTTCCGATGCCCAGTATAATAAAGGAAGATTTAACAAACAGTCAATAATCAGACGGTAATTCTCCGGTGCATCCATAGGTCCCCACGCCTGAATAAATTCTCCTACAGGATGATATCTGGTAATCAACTGATCCGCTGCCTTAATTGCAGCCTCTTTTCCTTTTTCGTTTCCGGTCAGCTTATATGCCGCAACACAGGACGGAGAATAAAGGAATCCCATATCATGATGGTCTACCTCAATTTTATTGTCGATTCTATGCAGAAAACTTTCTACCTGCACCTGTGCAGCCTCTTTTAACTTCGCTGCATCATCAGCATTCTTTTTCGCTGACGCATACTCATAAGCAAGCCATATCTCGCCCGTCCAGAAACCCGTCGTCCAGTAATTATTTTCTATCGGCTGATAAAAGCCGTTTTCACTATATGCTTTCTGAAACTTATCCGTAAATTCCGGAAGATTACGCAGCACCTGACGTGTCGAAAAATCCAATGCGGCATCCACTTCTTTTTCTGAAATCTCTGCACTGTTCTCAAACAAAATCTTCATCTAGCTTACTCCTTTCTTATCCTTTCAAACCGGTTGAAGCAACCCCTTCCACGAAGTATTTCTGCAGGCAAAGGAATACAATAATAACCGGTATCAGGGAAAGTACGGAACCTGCCATAATCAGTCCGTATTCGGAAGAATACTGTCCGATAAACATTTTTAATCCCAACTGGATGGTTTTCTTGCTTTCCGTTTTCAAGTAAATGAGTGGTCCTAAATAGTCATTCCATGTATTAACGAATGTAAAAATCGTAAGTGTTGATAACGCCGGCTTGGAAAGCGGCAGCATAATCTTCGCATAAATCTTATATTCGCTCATGCCGTCGATTCTGGCTGCTTCGCAAAGTTCACTCGGGATGCCCTCATAGAACTGTTTCATTAAAAATACGCCGAATGCCGAAAATGCCTGTAAACAAATCATGGCAAGCAGCTTATCATTCAATCCCATTTTTCTCATCATAATAAACTGCGGAACCATGTATACCTGCCACGGCATTGCAATCGTTGCAATGTAAGCAAGGAAAAGTGTATTTTTATGTTTAAACTCTAATTTTGCAAAAGAATAAGCTGCAAAGCTTGACGTAAGAAGCTGCAAAAAGGTAACTACAATCGTCAATAACACCGTATTCTCAACAAATTTAAGCATCGGAATCTTTGTCCAGATTTTCACATAGTTATCCCATTTGGGGACTTCTGGAATCCATACAAACGGATTCATCGCAAATACTTCCCTGTCTGATTTAATAGATGCTGATAACATCCATAAAAAAGGGATAATCATAACTACTGTTATAATTAATAAAATCACATAGACTATTATTTTACCAATCAAAGCGTTTCTGCTTTTTGATTTATATTTTTTATTTTCTACCATATCACTCATGTCGGCTCTCCTTTCCACTACATTTTCTTATGCATCCAGTTGTTTCTCATATCTGAACTGAATCAACGTAACAACAAGGACTATCAGGAACAATACCATTGCGATTGCACTGGAATATCCCAAATCCCAATAATTAAACGCGTTCTGATAGATGTAGTAAACAAGAACGGTTGCCGATGTAGAAAGCTTGCCATCGCTTCCGCCTGCCAGCATAACTGCGATATCGTAAACTTTAAAACAGTTAATTGTCAGCATAACGACAACGAAGAAAGTGGTGGAACGAAGCTGCGGCCATGTTATGTACTGAAACTTCTGCCATGTACTTGCGCCGTCCAGACTGCCTGCCTCATATAATTCCGCCGAAATTCCCTGTAATCCGGCAAGATAGATTACCATATAGTATCCCATATATTTCCATACACTGAATAATATCAATGTCAGCAGTACCAGATTTCCGCTGAACCACTTCGGCAGGTTTTCCTGCGGTACGCCGAACACGGTTAAAAGAAGATAATTTATCGGTCCCTTAGAGGGGTGGAAAATCATACTCCAAACAGCCGTGATTGCTACCAAAGAAGCGACATACGGGAAAAATGCCACGGTACGGAACAACCCCCTTGCCTTGATTTTCTGGTTTAATACAATGGCAAGCGCTAAAGATGCAATCATTGTAAGGGGCACTGTACCAACTACGTAAATCATTGTATTTTTTAACGCTGCTACAAAAAATGTATCAGACGGAAGTTTCATAAAATTATTGAATCCTACAAAAGTAATTGCATTACTGCCATCCCATTCCATAAAGGCCAGGGCAAACGCAAATACAATAGGAATCAGTGTAAAAACAGCAAAACCGATAAAGTTAGGTGCAATAAATGAATAAGCAACCAAATCGCGTTTTGTCTCTCTGCTTATGATTCTGTTATTCCTGACAGCCGTTATTTTTCTTTGCTTTTTTTCTCTTTCGGCAATCAGTTTCTGTTTTTTCTTAATGTTTGATTCTTCCCGAATCTTCTGCATCAGCACAGCAGATTCTTCTTCCAGCTTCTTTACCTGAGCTGCTTTCGTTTCATCCATACTCACAATACCTCCAATTCCTCAATCCGACAGCTATACCTTTATCTGTATTCAATTTGGGGCCGGTTATTACACCAGCCCCAAAATATCTTATATTGCAGTTATAAGCGCATCGCGCTTTCAACTTTCTATTTGTTTAATACTTTACCAACTTCCTCATTCATTGCTGCAATACCCTCATCAATAGTCATTTCACCATTCATGATAGATTTGTGGTAAGTATCCAGAATATCATTGATTTCGGATACGTTCTCAGCATAAGGAACTTCCAGATACAGGTTGGAAACGCTTAAAGCTTCCTTGCTCTCAGCATCTGTCGGGAATCCGTCAAGACCTGCAATAATACCTGCAACTTCATCGTTCATCAGTGCCGGGAAGTTACCTGTCTCTGCCATAACCTTTGCACCTTCTGCTCCGGATACCCATTCAACAAACGCAAATGCAGCATCTTTGTTAGCGGATACGCTTGTTACGGAAAGACCTGTAATAGTACCAAGTGTAGAACCTGCTTCTACGCCGTCAGCATGAGGATATTTTACCATACCCCAGTTGCCGCACAAAGAAGCATCATATTCGCCGCTTGCAATGTTTGCAATCAGTGTGGAAATATACCAAGAACCCATGTTCATCATTGCTACATCTCCGCTTGAGAATGCTGCGGAATAGTGAAGACCTTCTGCGCTTAAATCAGCGTAATTTCTACAAATCTGGTCTTTCTCCTGACCTAATACCATTTCGTAATAAGGTTTGAAGAAATCATACTCGCCATCCAAAATAGAATGTTTTCCGTCAAGTACACCAAATAACTGTACTGCACTTCTCCATGTATGATAGTGTGTACCGTAAATCTGTGAACCGAAAGTATTGTCAGCTACCTGTCTTGCAAGTGCGTCATACTCTTCAAATGTCATATCATTTGTCGGATAAGCAACGCCTGCTGCATCAAAAATGTCTTTATTGTAGAATACTACCCAGAAGTCATTTCTGAAAGGCAGTTCATAAAGGCTTCCGTCTACCGTTACCTGCTTGTCAACACCGCCGTACTGGCTAAGGTCAATACCTGCTGCTGAAATATAGTCATCAAGAGGCTCTAATGTATTCTTAGAAACCAGAGTTGCATATCCTGGAACGTCTTTGATGGTAACAACGTCAAAGTCAGAACCGCTTCCGGATAATTCTGTTGCCAGAACCGTCATGTAATCAGCAGCGCCTAAGTCTACCATTTCCAGTGTTACATTCGGATTTGCCGCTTCATAAGCATCCTTTAACGCATTCCAGTAAGGAGTTGAATCCTTATCCCAGATTGCCCATTTCAAAGTAACCGGTTCAGCAGCCGCATCAGCGCTGTTGTCAGCCGGTGCGCTTTCTGTCTGTGCGCTTTCCGTCTGTGTGTTATCTGTCTGCGCTGCAGTATCTGCTGCTGCCTGCGTATTGTCGGCTGCATTGTCTGTCTGTGTGTTATCAGAAGAACCGCATCCGGCAAGAAGACCTGTCAGCATTGTTGCGCTCAACAATACACTCAAAAGTTTTTTCTTCATAAATTGTTTCCTCCCATTTCTTTTATATTTAATATCGTAAGAATATATAAAAG
>CAMWMM010000246.1 GCA_947175285.1 uncultured Lachnospiraceae bacterium | reverse complement strand
ATACTCTTCTGCAATTCCTTTCCATTCGCCTTTGGCATTAAGTACCCAACAAACTCTTTGTTAGAATTATATAAGGCTGCAACAGGAGAACAAATGCCTTCGCAGTCAATCGGCTTAGTTAACATTAATTTTATCTTTTCATATTTTCTTTTTGTATTATTTTCTCTTTTATATATCTTTGCAACATAAGGAGTATTAGTTGTATAAATAATACCTTCACCGCCTGCTGCTACTTCTTTTATTAATCTTATAGATCCACGTGACGTATACACGGTTTCTTGTTCTTTGGGAATATGACTTACTTTCATAGGTGTATCTGCAACTAAAGTAACAGATTTACAAACTCTAAAAATTTCATCTGGATTCATATCATTTCTTTCCTCAGTGGATTTCTCCTTGTCTTCGTCCCAAGAAAAACCACTTAAAAATCCATATTGGTTAACTCTTTTTACATTAACCTGGTTGGCTTTAACAGACTTATTTCCATTTAAAGCAAGAATATCTTTTGCCAAATCATTATCTTGAGTAATCAGCAATAACTTGTGAGTCATTCTAAATTTGGTAAAGACAACCTGAAAGACATTATCCACAAAATTGTCTGTTTTTTCTCCTCTTATTTCAACAAAATCAGCCTTAATTAGCTGTTGTAAAATCTTTAAAGTATCATTAGATTTTTTAGCCAAGTCCGGTTTCCCAGCATTTTTAGAGTGTTTTTCTAATTCTTCTATACATCTCAATGGAATGATAATCTTTGCCTGATACTGTCTCAAAAGAGGAATCACATTCATCCAAAACTTATCCGAGGCAAAATGAAGAAGACTACATGTATCAATAAATATTTTCCATTCTCTAACATACGACTCCATTATACTACGTGCATAATCTTCTTTTTTGCTTGTACCCATTGCCATAGTTGTACCTCCTATAGTTATTCAATTGTTTCCCATCCTTTCAACGCAGAATTTAAATCAGTGGTCATTTCGGCTTCTTCAACTTCGTCTGAAAGAATTTCCCCAGAATCAAAATCACTTGTGTCCTCATACCATTTAAGTAATCCCACCTTCTTATCAAATTTTGTTACTAAAATATTAAACCCACCAATATCCTCATTATTCAAAGATAATATTTGATTTGCCAGATTTCTATTTTGTGTTAACAGAGCCAATCGGTTTACACATTTAAATTTTGCAAAAACGGAAATAAAGGTGCTTATGGCATTTACGTCACCCTTTTCTCCTCGTATTTCAACCACATCCTGTCGCTGCATATGCATCAAAAGGTTTAGCCCCCTTTGTGAATGTTCTACAACAAGTGGGTCAGATGAAACTATTTTTCCCTGTATATTTTCTACAACTTTTAAAGGCACCAAAAAACTATTATGATTTTTCTTCATAGTCTCAGAAACTTGCTGTAACCAGTCACCAAATCCTTCTTCGCACAAAATAGTTTCATCCAAAAATATTTTGTAACTACTTGCAATACCATCAAAATGTTCCTGCTTAATCACATCACTTTCTTCATGAAAGATGCCTGTAATTTTTGAATCATCTGGAAAACACAAAAACCATTTTTTCAATAATGAACCATTTTCAATAGATAAAAAAACAGTACTATTCTCAACTGTATCATTTGATGACAATATAGTAGAAAGCACTTGTAGTAATTCAGGTCTATCTTTAGTGCAATGGTCTATCACCGCACATATTGCAACATATTGTGTTGCACTCATTTTGTTTTTTCTGCTTTCTAAATTGTTAACAGTTTGTCTTGTCAATCCAACAATATCGCTAAACTCTTGTACTCCAAATCCAAGTACCTGCCGCACCTGCTTTAAGGAATTTTGCATTGTTTCTATCATTTGTTGTCTTAATTGGAAATAGAAGTCAATCATTGTTCCACCGCCTTTCTTAATATTATTATACCGTTCTTTTTACATTTGTCAATATTTTTTACTCAAATATATTTTTTTGACATTTGTGTAAGAAATTATACTTTTTCACTTCCTTATGTACTTATTAACCGCCATTATCGGATCTGGGTCAGACGTTTCCCATGAAGGGTATTCCAGGATGTCAAACCGTATTTCACTTCCTATTGTGACATTTCCTTTCTTTTCGTCTATGGTAAATGCGTCTGTCCTCGCCCACGCAAAACAGTAGGGTGTACCTTCTACCGGCTTCAAGATTACATCCCGTAAACAGTCCCTCACCAGGGGCTCAATCGTCTCCGGGGTGATTTCCGTTGTATTCTGGCATAGCAGCGATACGGATAATGTACCGGCACTATGCCTTTCCTCATTCGCCTGCAGGTCAAAATTGTAAATTACCTGTGGGTACTGAGTGTTTCCACCCCACCCTTCCTGACTTTCATCCGGTGGCTCTGGACTGAAAACAGCAGATCCCCCACTGAACAGAGCCAAGTGCTTTATGAGGTTCTCTGAATCAACAAACCTCTTATGAATCAATTCCTCCAGTATCATTGTCCTTTGCTCCTTCCGCTTCCTGCTGCTCCCCATCTGCCACTATTCCGTATTCCTTTATCTCAGCCATATCAGCAGACCACCTAATTTCCCATTGTCCGTCTACTGCCTCAGTCACAGGGATAATAAAATGATTTGTTACATTTCCAATGCCGGGATAATACTGCACGATCAGCCGATCCTCTGTTGCTGATGTCACAAACCCTGCTCTCCCTTCATTCCATATATGATGCCTGCCCCAAAGCAGATGCCCGCGCTCAATTTCAGTCAAGTCAAAGGCTGCTCTTGACTTTTCTGTCACCAGTGCCATATTGCTCTACCTCCTATGTGTAAGGCTCGCTGTAAATCTTCTGGATTTCTGGCGCAGCCTTCTCCTTGATTTTCTCCACAAACGGTCTGGGAGCCATGTTGGACGTTCCATTTTCCAGGGGAGCAGCATATGATTCCTGACTTTCCAGTTCTGCCAACAATAGCAACCCCGCCATTAGAAGAATTCTCACTCCTCACCTGTCCATTCCAGTTCATACGGAGATTCCCTGTGCGTCTGGCCGGTGACTCTCCTGGAGCTGATGCCGTATATGTTGCATGTTTGGTAAAAGGTTTTCTATAAACCTTTCCACTTCGCTGTCCTTTTAACACCTCCAGTTCAGCATTCCTGATTGCATTTACTGCACGGACACCTCTTGAAATTACCTTATGGTTAATATCCGACACTTGTTCCTTTATAGTTGCCCTGATAGCACTTCCAGAACTCCCGTTCTTGCCATCTGCCCATAATTTCATTTCACGTCCCGCCTTTCCTCAGCATAATATATCGTTGATATGCCGAGCGAACCAGCATCGTCAATGTCAACAATATAAAACACACGCTCTCCAAGTACCAGCTTATCAGTTCTCTTTGCCTTTGGACTTCCAGCCTGCACGATAGTATGAGTAACAATGTGGTCTTTTTGGCTGTGGTTCGTCCGCTCTTCGTCTGATGCCTCAACGAGACACCCCATCAAGGTCTTTGTCCCATCACCAGTATGGCTATTTGCTACCCTTCCTGTGCTTGTCACTACCTGCTTATTCCTTTCAATGATGAAGTCTTTGAACAGATTCCCCGGTCTTATATACATCATCCTCGTATTGTTCATCCGTTCCTCGCCCTTTCATTCTGCTGCATACCAGTATAAAAATACGGAGGCTTGCTATGTGTTCCATTTCTGAACTGCGGCATACTGCAGGATTCTGCTGATACTTCTTTTTTTAGTTTATCGTAGTCCTCCCGCCACAGCTTTGCCCTGTTCTGCATACCGATACCTTCAATCTCTTGTATTCTTCTCTTAAAATACCATGAACGATATGCATTTCTTAGAATACTCCGGCCCTCTGGATTATTCTTCCGACTTTTTGTTCGAAACAACAGCGCCTTTTCCATGGGAATAGTAAATGTCCCAAAGTCCGGGGGGGCATCTGCGTCATTCCCAGTAAATTATCCTCATTGTCATATTCCCACTGGTAAAGAGTCTCCTGCGCCCTAATCGGTAGTTTTTTCCACCCAATCAGACCATCGCTGAACTTGCTCTTTGTCCGTGAATCATTTGTGTTTCCCATGCGCCGCTTATACACAATCTCATGAAAGCTCCATCCGTAAGTGAGAAAAGACAAGATTTCTGATATAGTATCAATCCATGTGTCCTGCATATCACCCATGCAACTTTTCACAAACTCGGCTGCCTCTTTGTCCCTTGCCGTATCGCCTCCAGGCTCAATATTCCAATTGCATTGTCTTACCAGCATTTCAATTGCAAAGAGAATAGCTCCTACTATATCATCATTCTCAGACATTTCTCGATAAACTTCTATTCCTCTTTTGCCTCTCAACTCATGCAGGAACTCTTCGTAAATGGTTCCTCCATATCTGCGTTGTCCTATCCGGCCTATTTCTTTACTGCCCGCCATCAGCCATCACCTCACTTTCCGTTTTTCCAGTAGCTTGATTTGTTTAGCCTGTTCATCGCTTCTTTATCAGGTGCACTTCCCGTATATTTCTTTACTTTCCCAAGGTACGTAGAAAGTGCTGCAGCATCTGCCCTATCAGGAGAGCTTACCCCGCGCTTTTTCATCTCCTTTTTGCTTTCGAGCTCTAGTTTTCCGTTAGACGCCATAAAATATTTTCTGATAGACAATTGTGCAAATGTATCTGCATCATCTTCTAACTCAATCTGCTTATTTTCCAACAAATCCCGCAAAACCGCCCACATATGTGTGGTCAGATTGTTATAATAGCTGTAGCCGCCAATCACTTCCGTATCTGCCTGCAATGCAATCCCTTTATCTATTATACCTGCCAGACTTTGCGATAAGCCTTTTGGCAGATATCCGATGTGCGCATATCCAATTCCTTTTATACCTATCACTACAGCCACCGCGTATTTATCGAATGTGTTTGCCCTGTCCCTTTTCAGGTATGTGGTGAGCTCTTCCGGCTTTCTTCCTGCTATGAACTGCAATAAACCCTGTCTGTTACCGAATGTCACGCCCTGAGCCTTTACTGTCATGCCTTCCTTAACTCTTGTCCAGGCTGTTTTGAATGCCTTTGAAAGTGTATAGCCGAGCTTGTGTAACTGGTTTGCCATTGTTGCTACCGCCCAACGGATTGTGCTTATATTTTTAATGAGGTTTGCTCCTTTCTATAATATGTTTTGCTTATGATTACATATTACACTTTTTCAGTTACAATGTCAAGCACTTTTTACACTTTTTCGATTACGTTCTATATTTTTTTGATTGCAAAAATGTCTCAATTGTTGTATAATAGCAGCATAAAAAATGAAAGAGAGGTGTCAATATGGTCAGTGACAAAATAAAAGGACTACTCAGTATGAAAGGCAAAAAATACAAAGAACTTGCTCAATTATTTGGCATCAGTGAACAGGCTATGAGAAATAAATTTGCACGCGGTAGCTTTTCTGCAGACGAACTAATCATGGTAGCAGATTTCGTTGACTGTCAGCTCGCCTTTGAAATAGATAATGCCCAAAAGGTACTTCTTACCAAAGATGATATTAGAAGACCTGCTGCCCCAGAGGAATAGGAGGCGCAAAACTATTGAACAATCTTTTACTTGATGAACGCCCCCTGCTGGTCATGCCCAAGCTTGCCACGCTGATCGGACTGAATGAATTTATTGTATTGCAGCAAATCCATTACTGGCTCATAGGGAAAGAACAACGGCAGCAGGATTACATTGATGGTCACTATTGGGTATATCACACATATGAGCAATGGCAGGAGCAGTTCCCATTCTGGTCTATCAGAACATTAAAACGAATTTTTACAACCTTAGAAAATTCAGGTTTTTTACTATCTGCCAATTACAACAAAATTAACTTTGATAAAACAAAGTGGTACTCTATTGATTACGGTGCCCTAAATGCCCTTTTTGCATCGTGCCAAAATGGCACTTCGATAGTGCCAACTTGTCACTATAGACTACACAAAGACTGCTACAAAGAGAGTTGAAGGATTAAAGGGAATTCGTTCAAAACAAATTGTTAAAACTCCTTTCGATCCTTCCATCCTGGAAAAGCAGATCATCAAATCATGTGAGGCTTATGACATACAGGACTGCAGCCCTTATATTGCATAATCAGATACTATTACAGTGTATATGAAAAGACCTTTGGAAAAGAGCACCCCAGACTATCTACTAAGGCAATGGATTCTGTTATAGACTCCTTCTTATGCTGCTCTGACAATCTGGATGGCCTTGAATATGATCCAGATGCTTACTACGCTATGATAGACAGGCACTTCCAGACAAAATATCAGGATTGCGATTACAATATCTGTCACTTTATGTCTGAGGAGGTTCGGAATAACCGTTTTTATGAGACATGCTTTTAACAACACTGCTGCCGCTTGGCAATAAACTACTGTCATGTGGCAGCAGGTAGTACTTGTATTCATTGTCAATAAATGACAATACGCGAATATGACACATATAACTGCATACAATACCAGAAAGGAAGTGTATATTATGCCACCAGCATTACAGCCACAACCGGAAATCAACACCTTGGAACAGTACGAAGCTCTTCCAGAAAACAGGCGAGTAGAAGTCTTTGAGAATGTTGTCTATGATATGGCCAGCCCGTCACAGATACACCAGACACTATCTATGGAGTTATCAAATATCCTCTATAACTACATCAAAAACAAAAAAGGATTATGTCAAGTGTTCAGTGCTCCGTTTGATGTAAAGCTGTCCGACAAGCCTCTTACGATTGTTCAACCTGACATTATGGTTATCTGTGACAAGGATAAACTGGATGGGAAGCGCTGCAACGGCGCCCCGGATTTCATCATTGAAATTGTTTCCCCCGGCAATCCGTCAGATGATTATATCCGGAAAGCATACTACTACAAAAATTACGGTGTCCGGGAATACTGGATTGTGGATCCGAAACGCCGAATGGTAACGGTCAACTATTTCGAGGGAGATTTGCTAAACATCCAGTATTCCTTTGAATCCACAATCAAGGTTAATATCTATGATGATCTGTACATCAACTTCTCAGATATTGCCGAGTTACTGAATATCTGAGCAAAAGAAAAAGGCATGTGCTCCATTGCATATGCCTTTCATTCTACTTATGTAAATTTCTGTTCGACTGCTGCCAGTTCGATACATTCAGAGCTACTCTTTCATCTGTTCTTCTAACCATTGCTCAAAATTGCCTTTGGGATTCCATACTCAACCACTACCGGCTAAAGCCGGTAGGTTTGATGTGCTGCTAAAGCAGC
>CAMWMM010000245.1 GCA_947175285.1 uncultured Lachnospiraceae bacterium | reverse complement strand
GGATGAGATATATTGAGAATATGAGAGAATGACACGAAAATTATATAGTAACTAAGGCATATGTTAGTTGCTAGTACATCGAATTATATGTTCGTGATTTAAACATGTCCACACAAACAGCTAAAATACAATGCTTTTCTGTAAGCGAATGTATCAGGAACTTAATTAATGCTGTACTAGTACAACATTAATTAAAGTTCTTGACACATTCAAAATACTTAAAAAGATGAATTTTAATAAGTAAGTTAATGTATCAGTTGCTTATTATTCGATTTACTAGCAAGCATTACGCCAACAAAACGAAAAGGGTGTTTACATGAGAGATAAATTAAAGAATATACCTTATTGGATGTATGATTTACTATCTGTAGTATCAGCTATAATTACAATAATAACAGCTATAGTAGCTATTTTCAATGTAACTGTAAAAGTTGAAGAGTTAGAAGATGGATTATACCAAATAGATTGTAATAATGTATTAGTTTGTTTATGTATTGTAATGTTATGTTGTTTATTGGTATGTTTAGTTAAAGTGAAAAAATATGGTAGTATATTAAGAAATATAAGAGAAGGTTTTGCTTTTAATTATTATATGTTCTTGCATGATTTTCGCAATGCATATTTTGAAATGTTAAGAAATCATAAGAATAATATGGGACAAAATGAAAGTGAGAGACTAGAAACACTTACAAAGGATACCAAAACTTTTTTAGAAGGAGCCTTAGATTATTTATGCAATATTTTGCAAAGTAATACTGGAAAAAAAATTAGTGCTTGTATTAAGTTAATAGAAAATACTGGAAATGTTACAAATATTGATAAAGATAAAGCAACGGTTATTACATTTTGCAGATCTAAGAGTACCGATAAAAATAGAAAATCAAATGATGAGAATATGAACCAAAGTATATATATCAAAGACAATACTGTATTATATGATATTTTGGATGAAAATTCAACAAATACAAATTCATATTTTTATCAGACAGATTTATTACAATTTGATAAGGATTTAAAGAAGATTGGAAAAAATTACAAAAATACAACAGCGAATTTTGAAAAATACTATCGCGGGACAATAGTTGTTCCAATAAGAGTTTCAAAAAAAAGGTTACATTACACTAAGGAAAAACAAGGTTATGATATAATTGGATTTTTGTGTGTTGATTCTCCTTCCGTTAATGCTTTTAGGAATTCTAATGTTGATAGAGATAATTATAGTAATATTGTTAAGTCGTTCGCGGCAGAAATGTATATTATATTAAATAAGTATAATTTCTATATCGAAAAAATAATCGGAGGAAAATTTAATGCGGAAAATGTGTGAGAAAATAATCAATCTTCTAGCAGATTTGATTTTTGGAAAAACTATAATTAAACAAGAAAATCACGAAACAGATACTAAAGATATTTATACTTTATCATCTGTTTTTCCAACAACAAGCGTAATGAGTGAGGTTAAAAAATTTCTTTGATACTTTATAGACTTGCGTTCTGTTTACATCGTTTCATAGAAAATATGAGCTGTACAATATGTATTTGTCTTGTAAACGAATATATTTCAAATGTTATATTGGGCAGTTAGCTTGTGGAGCAGATTACAGAGAATTTGTATTATCAGTTCTTTGTAGGCTTTCTGAGGTTTTGCAATGAATCTCTGTTTGTTCGTTACTGGTAGAGTTTAGAAAGCTTCTCAACGATGAAATACTTATCAAGATTAACGAAATGATCATCAACTACAACAGATTGGACGAACCAGCAACAGGACGGACATTACAGATATTAGACCGATCGTTGGAGGAAAAACAACCGTACCAGTGGAGTTTGGAACCAAATAAGATTTAACGAAACAAAGAAAATCTGGCATATTGCATACTTCACGGCATCCGTTTATTAGACTCGTTTTTAGGAATGCAAAAAAAGGTTTGTTAACAAAATTGTGTAAGTTTAAAAAAATTTTCTTACCGACATTTTTCAAAAGGCTGCCGAATTTGTATGTCAGAATCAATACCATAATTCCCTATGAAAAATTGTGACTACACAAAAAGCCCTTCTTTTAGTGGATTCTAAATTTGTCCTTTAACTGTTTGAAAGACGAGACATTGGCGAATAGCTACGAACTAAATAGTGTCTGCTCATTAACTAAAAATCCTTTATTTATAAGGAATTGAGCATAGTTAGTAGACTATTCCCTACAAAGATATTAGTGTATTTGTCTATTTTCTTTGCAGTTTCTACAATGGAATATCATAAAAATTAAGAAATCTTTTGGTTATACTTTCTTAAAAATAAGTATATATACCAAATTTAAGGTTGAGATGATACTTATAACGTGTATATGGACTTAATGAGCAGACACTAAATAATATTACACTATAGTTCTTTTTTGTTATACACATAATATGATCGTTGAAGCGTACACTTCATTTATTCACAAAAGGCAATCAGTTTTTGAATAGTTTTTGGAAAACAACCCTATATTCTCCCAAAGTTGTTTTCCGCCCTTTAACTGTTTGATAAACTGGACTTTTGCGAATAGTTTACCCTATATACCCTGCACTGGTATACTATCATTCAATCCGTAACTACTCGCCAAAGTCCAGTTTAAAGAATAATTGTCGCGCACTCGTAGCCTTCCCAATACCCTGAAACCCTTGCGTCCTGCATCGACATATCACATTCAGGAGGAATATATTTTCTTTCCAAATTCATACGCTTTCTGAGGATGTCAAGAATCATTCCCATATCACGGAATCCGATATAATTAACCAGTGCAAACTGATAATAGGAAACCGCCTGCTCAAAGATCCAGAAAAATTCATCTGCGGAGGTCATAAGCAGAGCGCAGTCCTTGACTGGGTCTATTTCATACCTGCCCAATGGTGGATTGGAATCTTCCTCTGCCAAACAATAAAATCTTTCAATGAAAGCCTTTAATTGAGAAGACATCCTCTGACTTCATTTTTTGTAAGTGAAATGATCTCAGCCGAATGCCCACTTTCCTCTACACCTTTGACAAAATGACTTACAAATTGCGCAGTGTTTCCGTTTGCTCTGCAACCACCCTATATCACAATTCAAGGAAGAATTCTGCATGGAATTCCATAATCCCTTTTTATCAGAAGCGTAACAAGGAAAGTGAATATTTCCATGAATGGGCAACGCAACAGTAAAATGTCCATCTGGCTTACTGTTCCAATGTCCCTCCCAAGAGAAACCGCAGCAAGAGTCATCCCATGTATCACATTTGTATAATAACCCACTGCTTGCCCAAGTCTAGGATCTGTATCACTTATTTTCCTACAGCTCCTAGACATATGATCATCTAGTACAACGAATAATAAGTAACCAACACATTGCCTTGCCTGATTGTTCATCTGCCGCGTTGTCGTCAGTCACCGTAGCCACCGCTACGCCTCCTTCCTCCGCCTTGCATCTGAAACAATCATTCTGAGTCAATGTATCAGAAACTTATTTTTCGTTGTACTAGTTTCTCATATTTCATGCGATTTATTTGCTACGAATTATCCGTTTTTACCCTGCCACCTTTATAAATCCTACACTCTGCCCTGGTACATGCAGCATTTTGTCTTTACTGCTTATTGGCTTACCCATTGAATAAATGATATCTTCTAACTGATATGGACATGGACATGTGACATCTTTTTCGGAAGGATTAAGCGCTACCAGTATCCTTTCACTTTCACTTGTACGCAGATATACAAGCGGATATTTTTCCGGCTCACAATACACAAACCGAATCTCCCCATATGCACACAAAGCAGGAAAGGCTCTTCGAATTGCGCACAGTTTCCGGATTTCATTCCAAAGTGACCCGGCATCATCCATCCGTTTGGAAACTATGGGTGCATTCGTTGATCGATCTTGTTGTGTATAGAGTTTATCTGCTTCTGCCTTCGAAAATCCATAATTTTTTTCGTCATTCCACTGCATTGGTGTTCTGGCACCAGTACGATCATAACCACCCTCGACAGACGGAATTTCCAAATGCTGCATTCCGATCTCATCTCCATAGTATAAAAACGGCGCACCGGGCATTGATAACAGAAACGCAAAGACAATCTTTAGTTCTTCTTCATCCAGATATTTGCGGATCCGCTCCATATCATGGTTGCTGGACGGAATGCAGATCAGCCCTTTTCCATTGGTTAATGTATAATTTTTAATATAGGTATCTACGAACGAGAAAGCATCCCCTTTCCCTTCCCTGCAAAAATACGGATGCTCACAGCGGAACAAATCCATATAATGAGATGGTCCATAATGGAGCAGAAAATCCATATGGAATCCTGCCATTAAAGATTTGTCCGGCTCACCCCATTCGGAAATCAACACTGCCTCAGGATATTTATCGTCCAGAAATTTTCGTATATCCTGCCATAGTTTTATCGTTTCTACACTTCCATAATCGTTTTTTACCAAAGATCCCGCCATATCTACACGAAATCCATCACAGCCCTTAGAAATCCAAAACTCCATAACATCCTTCATCGCCTGACGGGTTGCCAAAGCTTCTGGGGCATCTACCGCACTCTGCCATGATTCGCTTGGATTGGCAAATCCATAATTCAGTGCCGGCTGATTCGAGAAAAAATTGACAGCGACACTTCCATTTCTTGGGTACAGTCCGCGCAACGAACCAGAAATCCCCTCATAGTCTGCCGTATCTGTCCAAACTGAATCCGTCCAAATATATCTGCCCCAATATTGATTCGGCTCATTTTTGCACGATTCCCGAAACCAAGGATGTTCTGTAGAAGTATGCCCTGGCACCAGATCAAGAATAACATGCATATCGCGCATATGGGCTTCCCTAAACAATTGGATCAGATCCTCATTCGTTCCATAACGCGGTGCTACCTGACAATAATCGGACACGTCATATCCTGCATCGCCAAATGGCGACAGATAACATGGATTCAGCCAAAGAGCATTACAGCCCAAATCATGGATATAATCCAATTTTTCGATTATGCCGGGAATGTCTCCTATCCCATCCCCATTCCTGTCATAAAAACTCTGTGGATAGATTTCATAAAAAATGCTTTGTTCCAACCAATGCTTCATATCATAATTCCTCTCTTTCTTTTTACAGGTATCTCTATATCATTCAAATTGAATTATATCCCACATAATATTACAAATGTTGAAAAATATCCATATATTATGTTAAAATATCCATATCAAAATAATAAGAACTTAACATTTTCTAACAAAATGAAAGGGAATATGACAGATATCATATGCAGTCGAACTTACAGGAAACAAGAGCCCAGGGAACATTGATGCGCCCCTTAAAAATCTATCTGATGCAAGAGCCAGACGGAAAAATTGATGTTCCATACCATTGGCAGGAAAATACGGAAATTTTGTGGATCCAAAAAGGGGAATTAAGTCTAAAAATTCAGGAAAAGAACTATATTGGAAAAGCTGGTGACATTATTTATATTAATCCCAGAGAATTACACGGAATGCAGGCACAAACACCAGACTGCACCTATCTGGCTTTGATCTTCCCGCTCTCGTGGCTTCAATTTGCACAGATGGACGAAGCAGAGGAACTGTATTTAAGTCCTCTGACAAAAGGAAATGCCCAGGTAATTACGCAATTACCTTCATCTGTTGCAAAACAGATGAAGAACATTTTTCATGAAATTTATGACATTTATTGCAGCAGCAACGGGAACTGGCTTATGATCAAGGCAAATCTCCTGCGTTTCTATGCCTTTCTGTTTCAAAATAATTTAATTATCTACAGGCGGCAGGAAGATTCTGCCCAGATGCGTCTGCTACATGAAATTGCACGCTACATGCAAACACACTATAATGAAAAGATTTCTCTGGAAGAATTGGGCCAGACATTCCATATGTCGCCCAAATATTTCAGCGTATTTTTTCAAAAGCATTTTTCCAGAAATTTAACGGAATACTTAACCTCTATTCGTATTGAATGTGCAAAAAAGATGCTGGTCGAATCTGATGCTGACATGGAACTCATCTCACAGCAGGCGGGTTTTTCTTCCAGCAGCTATTTCATCCGAATGTTTCGAAAATCCCTCGGTCTGACACCTGGACAATACCGTAAGAAATTTAAAAAAGTGCAGCAAGCCTACTCATCCACGATTATTTCAGACCTTTGATAAACGGAATCAGGCACAAGAGCAAGGCTAAGGAACTACTCAAAAATAAGATGTATACCTTGACTTGTCTATTTCTCCGATTGCACCCTCGAAGAAATATCCTGCGCAAGTTGCACATGCTATTTCTGAACAGTTTCTAAACGTGTTGAAGCACCTGTAATGCTGTGCCGTCTCTAAGAATATATCCGTTTCATCAAGCGTCAACACTCCCGGCTCCTCCAAATTGCCGTCCTTATTCACAGCTGTATTAACCTGCACTGGTATGTTCTTCAGTACGAGATCTACATCTATCGCCTTGTTTTACATATCAATGAGGATACGCCGTGTATCTTTTCCGGATATGTCCGTCTTCAGTTTGTTAAAAGCCTGCTGCATGGTAATAAGGTTGATGTTATTCAGCTTCCGCCATCCAAGACTTCCTCGGATACAGTTATACGAGTGTGTATAGTTGACTCTGGTGGTATTCCTGCAATTCTTCTTACAGATATCCCTCCAAACTATTTGCGGTGTGTATAAAGACAGTTGCCAATCCTTACAGTAAAACCGCTTTCCAGATCAGCCAAAAGCTCCCTTCATTTTGTCTGTCTTATACTAAGGAACTGTTAAGAATACGCAAATCTCTTTCACACTCAATAATGCCTTATCCTCAAATGGAATATAATCTGCATTTCTGTTGTCTATTCTCTGCTGCATCACTTTATCTCCTTCCACAATCTATTAATTCTAGATAATAAATCCGTCAAAGAACTAAAATTGGCATAAGCGATGTAATTTCCCTGTGGGCTTCCCCTGCCCGGAATATTCCCACCCTTTCAGAAGTGTCTGCCCGCTCTTCTTTTCTGTAAAAGTATCTTTGCAGTCTGTTGGCATGAAATACAGCTCATGAATCCGTTTTGACGAATTGTATTTCAATGTTCTTTTGCTGCTTTCCAAATCTTCTTCTAATTTATTCAAATTTCGACACAAGATTTAGGAGTTGTAGGAAAATAAGTGATACAGATTGCGCAGGATATTTCTTCGAGGATGTATGCCAAAAAACATAGGCGTAGCAGGCTGCGGCGAGGCTTTTTGACAATTGCAATTTATAATCGGAGAAATAGACAAGTCAAGATG